>CBFGVX010000076.1:0-14549 GCA_965652425.1 uncultured bacterium
CTTGAAATCGCCGACACCTTCGTCTGCAACAAGGCGGACCATCAGGGGCAGAACGAACTGATGCGTGACCTGCAGGACATCGCCGGCAAGCGAACCGTCGTCGAAACCGTCGCGACCCACGGGCAGGGCATCGCCGAGCTCTACGATCGGCTGATGGGCTGATCGTGAGCGAAGCCGTATTCCTGCCCGAATCGATCTTCGCCGAGGCCGAAGCAGTGGGCCTGCGTTTGCGCGCCTGCGTCCGGGAGGCGATCGAGCGTTCGCTCGGGTCCGTCCCGACCGCTCGCGAACTCGCGCTCGCCACCGGAACCGATGGCGTGATCAGCAAACGCCTGATCAAGTTGCTGCGCGATGGCCCCGGTATCGCCGTGCTCACCCACGCGCCCAGCGTCGCCAACCTCCGCGATTTCGCGCAGACCCTCGAACACCAGCACGGGCTCGGACCGCTCGAGGCCTTCGCGCTTCGGGATGCCGCATCGAAGTTCGAGAAACTGATCCAGGCCTTCGGCGGGACCAAGGGGGATCTCACCAAGGCCCTTCGTGCGTCTGAAGATTCTCCCGTGATCGCTCCGACTTCCAGCCGCCTCACATTCGGGTTTGTGGCGGATAGCGCGATCAGAGCCGAATCGGGCGAGCCCTACGCCGCGTTGACGGACCTGAACCCGCTCGCATTGGAGCCCGGCGATCTCGCTCGAGTGCTCTGCGAGACCGCGGTAGCGGGTCGCGTGATCACATGGTCCGGCACGCTGGCCAAGGAACTCTTCGGGCGGGATCCTTCCGTCTGGTCGGGCGAGGGCATGGACGCACTGGGGCGGCTCTGCCGCGAAGTGGTTCCTGCGCTGAAGTCCGCCGGTGTTCGCTGGCTGCTTCGTCCGCACTGCCGCCATGTTCTGTGCGACACGCAGCGCACCGTGAGTTTTCTGCGCACGCAGGTCAGCGGCCCGGCGATCCGCGAATCCATCGGTCTCGCGCTCGATCCGGTCGCGATGCTCGAATCCTCGATGCTCCACGCGAGCAGCGGGGGAGGGGCCACACCGGCGGACTTCATCGGCCGTGCCACCCGCACCCTCGGTCTGGTCAGTGATGTGGTTCTGGTGAGCGGTGTGCAGCCCCCCGAGCGTGCGGGCGAGGACGACTTTGAAGCGGCCCCGCTCCCGCGGCGGTGCCCGATCGCCGACGGAATCATCGATCCGGCCGCTCAGCACGAAGCCCTGAGGACCGTGGCACCGTTCCTGGGCATGGTTGTCCCGACCGAGGGCGATGCATCAGCCCAAGTCGCCTCGCTCCGGGACGCTCTGTCGCCGGACGATGCCGCCTGATCCCGATACACTTCCCGGTATCCAACGCCGTTTCTTTCGGAGCCCTCGCCGATGACCGCCCCCAAGCCCTACAAGCCGAACCTCGATCACCCGACCCTCAAGATCGTCAAAGAGGCCTTCCCGGAGACGAAGTTCAAGGCCACCGAGTACCGGGGCCAGACTTCGCTCATCGTCGGCAAGGACGAATTTCACGCCGTCATGCAGTTCCTGCGCGACGATGATCGCTGCCGCTACGACTTCCTGTCCGAGTGCTTCGGTGTGGATTACCTGAACTACCCCGCTCCGCAGCCGGGCCGCTTCGCCGTGGTCTACAACCTCGTCAACACGAAAACAGCGGACCGATTCTTCGTGAAGGTCTATCTCGATCCCTCGCTGCCGACCGACGGCATCCAGAACGATCCCGCGCTCACCGTCGACAGCGTCTGCGACCTCTGGCCCAGCGCCGAGTGGCCCGAGCGCGAAACCTTTGACATGTACGGCATCCGGTTCAACAACCACCCGGACATGCGACGCATCCTGACCTGGGAGGAGTACCCCGGCCACCCGCTCCGCAAGGACTACCCCTTGCGCGGACGCGGCGAGCGCGAGCACTTCAAGGTCATCGACCGCTCCGACGCGTGAGCACCCTCAGCCCGTTCCCACGCCGGCCCGCCTCACCCGCTCCACGCACGCCACCACAATCTCGATCGCCTCGTCGATCTCGGCTTCCGTCGTGTTCCGCGAGAGACTGAACCGGATCGATCCGTGCGCCGAGACCTCCGGCACGCCCATGGCCAGCAGCACCGGCGAGGGATCCAGCGAGCCGGACGAGCACGCCGCGCCTGCTGATGCGGCCAGCCCGCGCTCGGAGAACTGCAGGAGTAGCGCTTCGGCCTCGCACCCTGGAAACGCGATGTTCGCCGTGTTCCACAGCCGTGACCCTGGTATGCCCGGCCCGTTGCAATGCGCACCTTCGATGCGATCAACGAGTGTGCGCTCAAGCCGGTCCCGCATCGCCTCGATCCGCTCGCGTCCGCCGGAGTCCGCCAGCCACCGCTGCGCCGCTTCCGCCGCCGCGCCCATCGCGGCGATCGCCGGGACCGGTTCCGTGCCGCCCCGTCGGCCCTTCTCCTGAGCCCCGAGGATCTGCGGTTTCAGTCGGACCGAGCGGTCGCAGTACAACGCGCCGGCTCCCTTGATCCCGTGGAACTTGTGCCCGCTCAGGCACAGCAGGTCGATGTGCACCGCGTCCTCTGATGACACCGCAGGATCGTCTCCGAACGGTGAGCGTACCTGCTGAAGTACCGTCGGGAGCTTGCCGATCCACTGCGTCGCGTCGCAGAAGAACAGCACGCCCGCCTCGCGGCACATCGATCCGATCTCGCCGACCGGCTGCGCGGCCCCGGTCTCGTTGTTCGCCCACTGGATGCTGACCAACCCGATCCGGCTCTCGTGCTCGGAAAGCAGCTTCGCGAACGCATCCAGATCGACGACGCCCTCGCGGCTCACGGGCACATGAACCGTCGTCGCGCCGACGCCGCCCCGGTCCGTGGGCTCGCACAATGCTGCGCAGATATCCCGGACCGCCTCGTGCTCGATGGCCGTCGTGAGGATGACCGGTTTCCCGGCCGGGGCCGCGAGCGTCATGACGCCGCGATGGGCCAGGTCGATGGCCTCTGTCGCGCTGCTCGTGAAGGTCAGATCCCGCGGCTTCACACCCAGCAGCGACGCCACCTGCCTGCGAGCCCGCTCGACCATTTGCCGCGCTGCCTGCCCCGCGCGATGCACCGAGGAGGGGTTGTGCCAGCACTCGCGCATGGCGACTTCCGCCGCTTCGATCGCTTCGTCACAAGGTCGGGTGGTCGCGTTGTGATCAAGGTGGATCATCGGCGCTGAGAGTCTAGCCGCGATCCAAGGCCGAATTGGTCAGGGCACATCGTGGCCGACATTGCCCTCGCCCTCGGTGAGGGCCCAGTCGTCCTGGAGTTGGCGTGCCCGCTCGCCGAGCATGAGGCGCGTAATGACCTGACGCACGCGCGTGCCCTTGTCGTCGACGGCGTGCCCCTCGATGCCGAGCGGGGCCATGATGCCGAAGCCCAGACCGAGGTGCAGCAGCGTCCACGCGGTGATCTCGGGCGTAAACGCCTTGGAGACCTGCCCCTGCTCCTGGGCCAGTTCCACCTCGTGGGCGACGAATCGGTGCAGCTTGGTGATGTGGTGCTTGAGCGAATCGAGGATTTCCGGGTCCTCGATCTCGGTCATCGCCTGCACGATGACGCGGTACACGCCCCGGCCGCGCTGCGTGATCATGGGGTTCGCCGCGATCAGTCGCCGGAGACGCTGGGCGGGGTCTTTGGCGTTGTGGAGCTGGTCCTGCCAGAGGTCGATGGTCATCTGGCCGGCTTTCTCGATGACCGCGATGAACAGGTCTTTCTTGGACGAGAAATGGCGGTAGATGATCGGCTCGGTCACGCCCGCCGCCTTGGCGAGTTGGGCCGTGGTCGATCCGGAAAACCCGCGCTCGGCAAACAGGGCCACCGCCGTGTCGAGAAGTTGTTCGCGTCGTTGGGCGGCGGGAAGGCGGGTCATCGTCGCAAGTGCCTCGCTGGCAACACAGATGAGCGGTCCGAGAAGGTTAGTATACACGAACATATCGGTCGCGGCACGCTCCCGGCCGAGCCGCTTCCATCAATTCGATGCACTTCACACCGGGTCGTTCAGTCTTTGCCGGTGGTCTTCGACCGATACGGTGGGCATGGGTCGTGACCGCTCCCTCCCCAGGGCTGGCAACGCCCGATGCGCTTCAGCGTCAGCGCGGTTGCCCGGATCGCGTGGTGGGTCCGATAGCAGTCAATGGCGTAGTTCGAGCAGGTCGGCTGGAACCGGCAATGCCCGCCGATGAACGGCGAGCCGACGACCTGGTACAGCCGGATCAGAAGGATGAACGGGCCGTTGAGCACCGCCAAGGGATGTCGATCTCGCTGCGCCGGTCCGGGTGCGTTCACGATCGCCCCTCCTCGCGTCGGCCCCGCTTCTCCCATTCGTTGTGAAGCTGCAAGACCGCGGCGAGCAGCAGTTCTTCGTACTCGCTCGTGCTCAGTCCCTCGTGAGGCCGGACCACCACGATCAGGTCGTAGCCGCCGCTGCGGTGAACCGGAAATTGCTCCTGAAGCAATCGGAACGCCTCCCGCAGACACCGCTTGACCCGGTTGCGTGTGGGCGCGGTGCCCACACGCTTGGGCACGGACAGCCCGAGGCGATGGTTCGGGAGGGTGTTGGGCAGGGCGAACACCGTCAGCGGCCCGCGATGCTTGCGAAGCTTCGCTGCGTAGATCGCCTCGAACTCGCGCTTGTGACGCAGCCGGTGCCTCCTGCGAAAGTGCAGGCGGCTCGGTTCGGTCGGCTTGGTGGCGGGGGCGCCCATGGCTACAGCATACGCCGCCGGAGAGGCGCTTCCGCGATCAGCGCTCGGCGAGTGCCTGCTGGTACCGGCGCATGAGCCGGCCCCGGGTGATCATGCCGTAGACCATCGGCTTGCCCTGCGGCCGTCCGACCGGCGGGCCGACCATCGCCAGAGAGGACACCTCGGTCTCGCTGAACTTTCGCAGCACGCTGTCGAGCGGCTCTTCCGGCTCGATCGTGGGCAGGTCCGTCCGGACGAGTTCGGCGACGAGAAGGTAGGGGATGGCCTCGCGCTCGATGAGCACCATGCGAAGGTCCTGCGCGGTCACCAGCCCGACATACTGGTTCTCCGAGTCGATCACCACGAAGTCCACAATCCTGTAGATGTCGCGCAGCTCGAACAGGCGCGAGATCGGGTCGGCCGGTCGGACCTCGACATGCGGGATCGCCTGGACATCCCGGGCGGTGAGGCGGCGGAGCATCGTGAGGTCGGCGCGCGTGCCGAAGCTCACGCCGCGTCGGGTGAGCTTGTAGGAGTAGATCGAGTCGCTCATGAGCAGCTGCGCCACAACCGTGGCGAGAACCGCCGCGAGCATGATCGGCAACAGCACATAGACATCGCGCGTGAGTTCGAACAGGATGAGGATCGCCGTCAGCGGGGCGTGGGTCGTTCCGGCGACGACCGCCGCCATACCGACCAGGGCGTACGCCGCGGGCGATCCGCCCTCGGGGAGCAGCCCGAACAGCGAGAGCACCTGACCGATCAGACCGCCGGTCGCGGCTCCCAGAAAAAGCGACGGGGCGAAGACGCCGCCCGACCCGCCGGTGCCGAGCGTGAGCGCGGTCGCGAGCGCCTTGCACACCAGCAGCAGCAACAGCATGAGCAGGGTGGTCGATACCACCTCCCCCGTTTGCAGCGGGTTGGCCACCATTCCGTCCGCGCCCGCCTGTGCCGGATTGAAGGTCGAGGGCTCCAGCAGCGCATCGATGGTCGCGTAGCCGTTGCCGAAAAAGTTCGGGATGGAGGCGTCCAGCCCCTGAATCCGGGCGACCAGCAGGTACCCGATGCCCAGGACACCCATCAGCGCAGCGCCGAGCATCGGCTTGGCGACCTCGTGCAGTTTCAGCTTGCCGGTCAGGATCTCCACACGATCGAGCAGACGGATGAACCCGACCGCCACGATGCCGCAGATCAATCCGAGCACCAGATACGACGGCAGTTCCCCGTAGGTGAACTGGTACTCGGCGAGTTCACCGGTGATCGCGAAGAGCGCCTCGTTGCGGCCGAGCACGGCCTGCGTCGTCGCGGTCGAGATGACCGATGCGACGACAATGGGGGTGAAGGTCTTGAGCGAGAAATCCCGCAGCAGGATCTCCAGGCAGAAGAACACGCCCGCGATGGGGGCGTTGAAGACCGACGCGATCCCCGCCGCGGCTCCGCACCCCAGAAGTGTGGGGATCTGCTCGCGCTCGATGCGGAGGAACTGAGCGATGCCCGAGCCGATCGCCGAGCCGATCATGACGATCGGGCCTTCCGTACCGGCCGAACCGCCGGAGCCGATGGTGGTGATCGAGGTGAGCGCTTTGAGCAGTGCCGCACGCTTGCGCAGGATCCCGCCCCGTCGGTAGACCGAGTCGATCACCTCCGGCACGCCGTGCCCTCGAGCTTCGGGGGCGAGGAAATAGATGAGTATCGCCGTGACGAGTGCGCCGACCATCGGCAGCACCGGCAGGAGCCAGAGCGGCAGATCGCGCATGAGCGCGAAACTCCCCCCGGTGGTGTAGTCGAGGGCCTTTTTGAACCCGATCGCTCCGAACGCGGTCACCGTGCCGATCGCGGCACCGATCGCGATCAGGTACCAGTCATCGCGCAGCCCCGCCTTGCCGGCGAGTCCGCTGAGGCGCTTCCAGATGCGCAGGTTGGGCGGCGATTCGGCCATGCAAGGGGGAAGGTATCGCGCGCGGCCTTCGGTTGCATGGCGATGCGATTCTTCAGGCGGCGTTCTCGAAGCGCGATGGATCGTCGATCAGCAGTTCCTCGACCTTGGGCACCTCCGGGAGCGGCTTGCCCTTTTCGTCGGTGAGCGGGCGACCGTCCAGCGTCTTGATCACCGGGATCGGGGTCTCGTCGAGCAGGCCCTGGAGTTGCTTCTCGAGTTTCTTCTGCGCGTCCTCGTCGACTTCGGCCCACGAGCCACGCCCCCGGCACTTGGGGAATTTCGAGCAGCCAAGCCAAGGCCCTCGCGCGCCGTCACGCAGGTTGAGCGGCGCACCGCACTTCGGGCAGGGCAGTTCGGTTTCCAGCGGCGGCGGAGAAGGAGCGTTCACGAACCCCTTCTTGTCGATGTTCAGGATCATGCCGCTCTTGCGGGTCTCCTCGTCGGCCTCGTCCGGGAAGTAGGTCGTGACGAACGGCCCGAAGCGCCCGTTCTTGCGGATCATCGGCCGGCCGGTCTTCGGGCAGCGGATGTTCACATACTCGGCCGGCAAAGGACGACCTTCACGATCGACCGGGCAGGCCCAGTTGCATTCCGGGTAGGTTGCGCAGGACAGGAATCGTCCGTTCTTGCCGAAGCGGTACACGGTGTCCGAGCCGCACTTCTGGCAGCGGTACTCCTTGGGAGCCGGTGTGATCTCCGCTTTGGCGTGGGAGAGTTTGTCGTCCGCCTCGTCGAGGTGCTTCTTGAAGCGACCGTAGAACAGCTCGAGCGTGTCCTGCCAGTCGCGATGCTCGGTCTCGATCTCGTCGAGCGCCTCTTCCATCTCGCGGGTGTAGCTCAGCTCCATGAGATACGAGAACGCTTCGACCAGCTTGTCGGTCACGACCTCGCCGAGGTCGGTGGCGTAGAAGCTGCGATCGATCAGCTCGACATACTTGCGATCCTGAATGACCGAGATGATCGAGGCGTAGGTCGACGGGCGCCCGATGCCCTCGGATTCGAGGGCCTTGATCAGCCCGGCCTCGGTGAAGCGGGGGGGAGCCGGGGTGAACTTCTGTTGCGGCTCCATGCTGAAGGGCGCGAGCGGATCCTTCTCTTTCAGGTCCGGCAGCGTCTGATCGTCGCTGGAGGGTAGCCCCGCGACTCGGGTGAAGCCGTCGAAGACGAGCACGCGCCCGCTCGTGCGGAAGGTGCACGGGGTTTTCGGATCCGTCCCGCCCTCGATGAGCACGGTGGTCGAGTTGAACTTCGCCGGGGTCATCTGGCAGGAGACGAACCGATCCCAGATCAGTTTGTACAGCCGGTACTGATCGCTGGTCAGCGAAGATTTGATCTTGTCGGGGTGGTAATGCACCGAGGTGGGACGGATCGCCTCGTGGGCCTCCTGCGCGCCTTTGTTCGAGGACGAATAGAAGTTCGGCTTTTCGGGCAGGTAGTCGGGCCCGTAGGTCTTCTCGATGTACTCGCGGGCCTGCGCGATCGCGCCGCCGGCGATGTAGGTCGAGTCCGTACGCATGTAGGTGATCAGACCCGTTTCGCCCTCGCCGGGCAGACTGATGCCCTCGTAGAGCTTCTGGGCGGTCTGCATGGTGCGCCGGGCGTTGAAGCCGAGGAACGACGACGCCGCCTGCTGCAGCGTCGAGGTGATGAACGGGGCGCGGGGCTTCGAGCTGGTCGGCTTGGTCTCGACGGATTTCACGCGGTACGGCGTGTGCACATCCACGCTTCCCCGCACCGTTCTCTTGACTCGTGCCGGGCCTTTGGCGGTGTCGTCCTCAGAGGTTTCGACGGCCGTGTCTTTGAGGCCGACGAGCTTGGCGATGGCGTGGACCTGATCGGTCAGGTCCTGCGGCTTCGCGCCGATCAGGGGTTTGCCGCTGGTCGGGTCCTCGTCATCGGCGAGCCGGCCCTTCTGACCGATGGCGAACTTCTCGCCACCGACCTCGATCAGCTCAGCACGCAGGCCGCGATGGTCCGCCAGCCAGGCCGTCTGCTGCTTGATGGTGGGGAGCTTCTCCCTTCCGGTCCGCTCGTCCTTCTTGGGCACCATGAACGCGGGCCACGCCTTGGCCAGCTTCGCGGCGTCCTTCGGATCCAGCGCGAATTGGCCCGTGACTTCCCAGTACTCATCCGGGATGTGCCGGCGGATCTCGCGTTCCCGCTCAACGATGAGCCGGACTGCGACCGATTGCACGCGACCGGCGGACAGGCCCCGCGCCACCTTCTTCCAGAGCAGCGGCGAGACCTGGTACCCCACGATCCGATCTAGGATGCGCCGGGCCTGCTGGGCGTCGACCTTGTCCATGTCGATCGAGGTCGGGTTGGCGAAGGCGTCCTGGATGTCCTTCTTCGTGATGGCGTTGAACACCACGCGCTTGGCGGTGTGCGGGTCGATCTTCAGGAGTTCGGCCAGGTGCCACGCGATCGCCTCACCCTCGCGATCCTTATCCGTCGCGAACCAGACTTCGGAGGCCGATTTGGCCAGCTTCCGCAGCTCGGTCACGGTCTTGTTCTTGCCCGCCAGGATCTCGTATGAGGGCTGGAACCGTTTCTCGAGGTCCACGCCGGGTACCGGGTTCTTGACCCCCTTGGGGTTCTTCGAGGGCAGGTCACGGATGTGCCCGACCGACGCGCGGACAACATATTCCGACCCGAGGTACTTGTTGATCGTCTTCGCCTTCGCGGGAGATTCGACGATCACCAGCTTCTTACCGGATGCGCTCCCGGTCTCGGTTCCCGCTTTGGAGGGCGTCTTTTTGCGGGAAGTCTTCTTTTTGGATGTGGATTTCTTTTTCGCCATGAGGGTGGGGAGCGGCCCGTTCAACCGTGAAGTGCAAGGATTTCCCGGCTGCGAGGGGGCAATCCTCCAGCCGAACTCAGAGCCGGACTTGATCGCCCCGGAGCCACGATGTCAAGCGCCGGGTGGCTTGAGATGTGGAAATGGCTGCAGGATTGTTCACTCTCGGTCAAATCTCCGGCACGACTCAAACGGGGGATGCTGAACGCTGAAAAGCGGCTTCAGATCGGATCCGCGATGGGAATGGGCATGTCCTGTCGGAGCCGTGCGATCACGAAATCGCCCCATGAATCCTGGGAAACGCTGGCTGCGTCGATCCATACCGAGCCGGGGGTGCTACGAAGCCGCTTCAGCCAGGTGCGCTGGTTCTTGGCGAACCTTCGGGTCTCGATCTTGATTCGCTCCACGGCCTCGGTGCGAGAACACCGGTGCTCAAAGTAGGGAATCAGCTGCTTGTACCCGAGAGATTCGGCGGCCTGAGATCCGGGGCGCAAGGCCCCGCGATCGTAGAGGTTGTGGGCTTCGTCGATCAATCCGTACTCCACCATCGCTCGCACGCGATCGTTGATCCTCCGGTTCAATGCTTCCGAAGGCCACTCGATCCCGATCAGCACGGCGTCCTGGCGTGGTCCGGCCTGCGAGTCCCACTGCTTCTGGTGATCGGAGATGGGGATGCCCGTGAGGCGGAACACTTCCAGTGCTCGCACCGTGCGACGCTCGTCGTTGGGATGGATCCGCTTCGCTGCAACCGGATCGACTCGCTCCAGTTCGGCCCGGCGGTCCGCCGGGTCCATGGCGATCAACCGGTCGCGCAGTTCGGGATCGGGGTCCGGGCCCTTGAAGAGCCCCTCCATCAGCGCTTTGGCGTACAGATGGGTGCCGCCGACGAGGATCGGCATGCGCCCGGAGGCGCGCTGGCTGCGGATCAGACTCTCCGCTCGTGACAGCCAGTCCTCAACGGTGAAGGTCTGTGCTTCCGGGTCGGCTGGATCCACCAGATCGATGAGGTAGTGGGGGACGGACTCGCGTTCGGCGGTCGTGGGCTTGGCCGTGCCGATGTCCAGGCCACGGTACACCTGCATGGAGTCCATGCTCAGAATGTCCGCACCGGCAGCGCTCGGTGCGATCTCCCGCACTCGCCTGGCGAGTTCGAGCGCGAGCGCGGACTTGCCGCTCGCCGTTACGCCCACAATGACCGGGAATCGCGTTAGCATCAGGGCCGTTTTATACACACTCGCCGTTGCGTTCGCCGCGGCGTTCAGCGTTCGAGGAGCGTCATCGTGGCAAAGCAGGTCATCGACAACATCGAAGTGGCGGGCCGTCGTGTACTGATGCGCGTGGATTTCAATGTGCCCATGAAGGACGGCAAGATCACCGATGATCGGCGCATCCGTATGGCCCTCCCGTCGATCGAAAGCGTGCTCCAGCGTCGGGGCCGGCTGATCCTCATTTCGCACCTCGGCCGCCCCGGCGAGAACGGATACGAAGCGGAGTTTTCGTTGCAGCCCGTGGCTGAACGGCTCACGGAACTGCTCGGCGATAAGGCGCGTGGCGGGGTCGGATTCCCCAGCCAGGACTGTGTGGACGAGAAGGCCGCGACGGCGGTGGATCGGCTGGCCGATTCCGAGTGCCTGCTGCTTGAGAACCTCCGGTTCCACAAAGGCGAGACGAAGGGCGATGAGGCCTTCGCGACCAAGCTCGCGGCGTACGCCGACATCTACTGCAACAACGCGTTCGGTACCTGCCACCGTCCGCACGCTTCGATGTACACGGTCCCCAAGCTGATGGGCAGCAAGCCCAAGGTCGCCGGTTCGCTCGTGGACAAGGAGATCCGCTACCTGAGCGATGCGCTGGCCAAGCCCAACCGTCCGTTCACGGTGGTGCTCGGCGGAGCCAAAGTCAGCGACAAACTGCCGACCATCGAGTATCTGCTTCCCAAAGCCGACACGATCATCATTGGGGGGGCCATGGCTTACACCTTCCTGAAGGCACAGGGAGGCAAGGTCGGGTCCAGCCGCGTGGAGGAGGAGATGCTCTCCGAAGCGAGGCGGCTGATCGGGGAAGCCAGCGACCACGGGTGCTCGATCCTGCTGCCGACGGACCACATCTGCTCCACGACTTTCAGCGAGGAGACTGGGGAGCACAAGACTTTCACGGGCGACATCGGCGAGGGCTTCATGGGGCTGGACATCGGGCCGGCGACCCGGGAGCGCTTCGCCGAGGTCCTGCTCAAGAGCAAGACCGTCGTTTGGAACGGCCCTATGGGGGTGTTCGAATGGTCGCTGTTCGGGGTGGGGACCAAGCAGGTGGCCAAGGCGATCGCTCAGGCGACGACCGAGCACAATGCGATTTCCATAGTTGGGGGCGGGGATTCTGCCGCTGCTGCCGAGCAATTTGGGGTGGCCGACCAGCTCAGTCATGTGTCAACCGGCGGCGGCGCGAGTTTGGAGATGCTTTCGGGGCAGGAATTCGAGAGCGTTGGGGTGCTGGACAACGCCTGACCCGGTACACCCTCCTTAATATGGGGAATATCCGCCCGCCAGATTCTCCGTCTTCGAAGAATCTCACCCCTTGCGGACGATATTGCTACCATACGCACACTTTCCTCCCACTGTAGTTCCTGGCAAAGTCGCCGAAATTTCCGAAACTACCTGCCTTTTCACCTCCAGATTCGCGACTCCGCCCTCGCTGGACATCGGGTATCTCCTCTCTCTACCCGTGTCTCTGCGTGCTGATCAGGATTTTCAGAAACATGTTCCAAACTCAGCGGACCGAAACGAAGCAACGGGTACGCACACCCGGCTGGATCGATCCTGCACAACTCGAACAAATCGGGGGCTACCGCCTCGTGCGCGTTCTCGGGCGAGGTGCCTGCGGCGAGCGTTGCCTGGCCGAAACCGGTCCGGATGGCGCACGAGTCGTCCTGCACGCGGTTCGGCGTTCGCTTTCGAACCACGCTGGGGGATCGACCTCCGGTCGCGAGGGGAAGCGGTTCCTCGATCTGATCGCGCCGATCCGGGTACTCGAACACGCGCACATTCTCCCCATCAGCGATGCGGTGATTGATCGCGCTGGATGGCACTGGCTGGTGACTCCGTATGTGGGAGCATCGGAGGGGCTGCTCACGCTTGATGCGGTTCGTCGTGCCAAGCGCGACAATCGACTCACGCCCTACGAGGCGCGCACCGCGGTGCGGCAGATCTTCAGCGCGATTGCTTCGGCCCATGCGAGAGGCGTCGTTCACGGCGGCTTCGACTCCAGCGAATTGTTGGTTGACCGTCACGGCTCGCTGATGTTCGAACTCTACGGGCTTCGTCGGCGTTTGAGCGGGGAGATCCCGGCGGAGGGCTCCAAGGAACTCTCGGCTCTGGTGCGGGCCGAACTTCGCTCGGCGGTCGAGGTGATTTACCAGTCGCTCACCGGTGCAACGCCCTCGGGCAGCACGGTTCCTGCTTCCAAGATCATCCGGAAGCTGGATCGCTCGTGGGATCGTTGGTTCGAGATCGGCCTCGATGAGCGGGCAGGCTTCCGGTCACCGGAGGAAGCGCTGTCCCTGTTTGAGGGGCAGGCGATGGTCGAGATGAAACTGGGAATGCACGCGGGTCGTAGTGGTCAGCGGGCGTTCCAGTGGTGGGCCGCCCAATCGGGCTGAATCCGTCTGTTCATCTGCGATGATATATCCGCGACAGCACAGTGCCCGGCATCGCTGTGACAACAGAAAGCCCCGATCGAATCACCTGATCGAGGGGGTTCCTTCACCGGGCGGATCATTCACCGGGCCGCGTTCTGGGCTGTCGGATGTCGCTTGTTCATTCGCGAGCAGGTCTTCTGGCGTTTGCGGTGTTTCGCGCAGCGAGGCCACGCGCTGGGCGATGACACCGAAGCGTTCCTGCTGTTCCGGTGTGAAGTTCTCGGCGAAAATGTCAGAGCACCGGGTCAGCGCCGAGGGAGCATGATCGAGTGATTCGATTTTTTCGAGTGTGGCGAACCAGACCTCGATGCTTTGCGGGATTGCGATGGTCCCGGACCGCTGAGCGGCTTCGTCCAACCGGTTGAGCCAGATGAGCGCCGTGATCTCGTCCTGTACCAGTGAGACCGAGCGCGAATCGGCGGGGATGCTTTCGATGACCTTGAGCGCCCCGGTGGGGTTCTTGAGTTGCAGCCGGGTTCGGGAGAGAGATTCGATGAGGAGTCTGCGATCCTCCGTGCGGTAGTCCTGGTCGGCCAATTTCTCGAGCTCAGCCGGGGTGGCGACGACGGAGAGTAGTCTTTCTCGCTCGGTCAGTTCCATAGGCATGCTCACGACCTTCAGGAGTTCGCCGGGTGGGAGCGTGGCGGCGATCCTGACGAGCACTTCGGTTCGTTTTTCGGTTGACGGAGCGGGTAACTCGGCGGCTCGGCTGTACCCCGAAGCGGTGGGGTCGTGGTTCCGGATCGCTTCGCCGGCGATTTCGAACAAGGCCGAAGATCGTGCTGCCTCTGCGAGAATGGCCTGAAGAGACTCTGGGTCACCGACGAGCGCCTGAGCCGCGGCTCTGGAAATCTGCTCGTTGCGTGAGGCGATGTGGGCCCGAACCACTTCGAGATCGCCCAGGCGGGCTCGCAATCGGATCGCGTTCGGGGTGAGCTGGTCCGCACTCAAAGCATCCAGAGTCTTGCGGATCTTGGCCAGATGCTTCTGGTTCTCGATGGGTTCTGTCCCGAAGATGGCGAGCACGGCATCGAGTGACGCGATCAGGACCGGTACGGGCTGGTGCTCTGGATCGAGACGATCGAGGACCACGCTGATGGATGCATGGCTGGGATGGCGGGTGATGATCGAGAGCATGGCAACGATGGCATCGGTGTGCTTTTCGTTGCGGAGGGCGTGTCGCACCTGATCCATGATTGTGGATGCGTCGAGCTTCGCGAGCAAACTGGCGGCTTTGGTGCGAATCTGGGCCTGCGGATCGGTGAGCCCCGACGCGGCTGCTTCGACGAATTCCGGGCCGAGTGGACGAGCGCTGACGACTTCCGCCGCGGCGAGGTCATAAGCCAGCTCACGGATCTGATGCGGGAGGGGGGGGCGGGCCTGTTCCTGATTTGCTCCCGCTTCGCCTGATGGACGGGCAC
>CBFGVX010000077.1:0-14075 GCA_965652425.1 uncultured bacterium
GAGGTGTCCATCTGCTCATCGACGCGCTCGGCGGGAATCGTGATGGTGATCTTCTTCAGGCAGGGGCCGATGTCCTCAATCTTGACATCATTCGCGGCGGTCTCGGTCTGGGCCATGGCTGGCTCCTTCTACGCGGCCTCCCGTCACGAACCGCCACACGGGCAGCCCGATCCGTTCCGGGGTCCAGACCGGCTCACGCGAGCCGATCCCCGCCCAGAGGCCGGACGAAGAATGTAGCAGATTCCCGCCCCCGGCTGAACCGGCCACTTCAGGGGACAGGAACCCCGAACAAACCGCCACCCCCGCTCATCCGCGGCACTTCGCCCACTGCTTCTCGATGCGCTTGGCCGACACCGGCACCGCCGTCTTGAGCTCCTGCGCGAACAGCGACACCCGGAACTCCTCGATCATCCAGCGCAGCTCCTCGAACGGCGGCAGCAGCTCCAGCAGTTCCGGGCGCTGCTCCATCAACTGACGCACCTTGTCCCAGTGCGGCTTCACCTGCGCCATCAGGTCCGCATCTCGCTGCCCGGCGTCACGCCCGCACCGGTCGAGTCGCATGTCGATCGCCTTCAGGTACCGTGGGTAGTGCACCAGCCACTCCGTCGGCGTGGTCCGCAGGAACCGCCGCGGCACGGTCGCGTGAGGCGGGCGCATCAGGTGCTCGACCTGCGACCGGATGTCCCTGAGCGCCTCCTCGCGCAGTGCCTTCGGCGGCTGCTCCAGCCGGATCTGCAGACGGTGGTACGCCCGCAGCGTCGTCGTCACGAGGTCGCACACCCAGTGCGTCAGCTCACCGATCCGGTGCCACGCCGCGCCGAGCTGCGCATCGAACGCCTGCTGCGTCCGCACATCCGGGCGCGGCGCGACGAACAGTTTGTCCGCAAGCACCTCCAGCACATCCTGACGCAGCTCCTCGCCCGGACCGATCGGGGCGTAGTGCACCACCATCTCCTCAAAGTCCGGCAGGTACTGCGCGTGGTACTTCAATTCGTCGATCGCGCGGATCATGTACAGCCGTCGCAGGCCGTCCCGGTGCGCCCGCGCCGCCGTGGCCTCCGACTCGAACAGCCGGATCCCCGCCGCGTTGCCCTGATCGACCAGCGCGGGGTACACATTCACGCTCACCCCGCCACGCTCCAACGGCACCCGCGTTGGCAGGTCGCCGAAATCCCAATCGCGAAGCCCATCGCGCACCCACTTCTTCTCCGAGATCGACTCGAACGACGATCGCATCCGTGGCGCGAGATCGCGTTTGAGCGTCGGCAGGTCCCGCCCGTCGGCGATCGGCTTGCCCTGACCATCGACCACGCGCACCCGCATCCGCAGGTGATCCGGCAACTGCTCGGGCCGGAACAGCTCTCGCGGGATCGTCGTCCCCGCGATCGATTGCAGCGTGTCCACCACGGCATCGAAGAACGATCGCGATCCCCGCAGTGACTCGATCTGCTTCGCGCACGCCCGCGCCGTCTGGGGCACGGGCATCAGCGCCCGCCGGTACGACTTCGGCAGCGTGCGGATCAGCGCAACAATCTTTTCCTCGAGCAGCCCCGGCACCAGCCAGGTCGTTGTCGCCTCGTCGAGCTGCGCCAGCGCCTCCACCGGCACCGTGATCGTCACACCGTCGGACTTCTCCCCCGGCTTCAGCTCGTACTCCAGAGGCATCGGTGCGCCGTTCACCGGGATCGCATCGGGGAACAACTCCGCCGTGACCTCCTCCGGGTCGCGCGTCATCAGGTCCTCGCGTGACATCACCAAAAGGTTCGGATCCTGCTTCTCCGCGACCGCCCGCCAGGTCTCGAACGCCTCGCCCGTGTAGATGTCCTCCGGGATGCGCTCGTCATAGAACGCGTACCGGACGAAGTCCTCCACCAGCACATCCCGCTTGCGCTGCTTCGCCTCGAGCTGCTCCACCTCCTCGATCAGCGCCCGGTTCTGCTGCATGAACCGGCCCCGCGTCGCCCACCGCTCGTGCACCAGACCGTGATAAATGAACAGCTCGCGGCAGGTCGCCGGCTCCACCGGCCCGAAGTGCACCGGCCGCCCCGACAGGATCGTCAGCCCCGCCAGCACCACCTTCTCCTTGGCCATCACCTTGCCGGTCCGCTCGACGAACTTCGGATCGCTGTAGCTCCGCGTGATCAGGTGCGAGCCGATCTCCTCGACCCACTTCGGCTGGATCGGCCCGACCGTCCGTGCGTAGCGCCGCTCGGTCTCCACGATCTCCGCCGCGACCACCCACTTCGGCCGTTCCTCGAACAGCGCCGATCCGGGGAACAGGTAAAACCGCGAACTGCCCGGCCCCTCGTACTCGTACTTTTCGGGCCGGTACCCGATGTTCGAGAGCAGCCCCGTCAGCAGCGCGCGGTGCACGGCGTCGGGGTCATCGCACTTCTTCGAGCGGTCCGCGCCCGCGAGCCCGACCTCGCGAGCCAGCCGCGCGAGCATGTCGTGCGTCTCGACCCACTCGCGCAGGCGAACATAGTTCAGAAAATGCTCGATGCACCATTTCTTGAGCCGGCTCGACCCGAGCGCCCCCCGCTGCTCGTGGAACGCGTCCCACAGCAGGAGATAACTCAGGAAGTCCGAGCCCTCGTGCGTGAAGCGCTCGTGCGCCTTGTCAGCCCGGTCCTTCTGCTCGCTCGGGCGCTCGCGCGGGTCCTGGATGCTCATCGCCGACGCGATGATCAGCGCCTCGCGCAGGCACCGCTCGTCTGCGCCCGCGAGAATGATCCGCCCGATCCGCGGGTCCACCGGCAGCCGCGCGAGCTGCCGCCCGAGGTCCGTCAGTTCCAGCTTCGGCCCGAGTTCCCCGCCCGCCTCCTCCTTCACCCGCAGCGCGCCGAGTTCCACCAGCGTCTGCTCGCCCTCACGCACCATCGCCGCGCGGGGCGAATCCAGGAACGGGAACCGGTCGATCGAACCGAGGTTCAGCGCGTGCATCTGCAGGATCACGCTGGCCAGGTTCGTCCGCAGGATCTCCGGGTCGGTGAACTCCGGGCGCGCTTTGTAGTCCGCCTCGTCGTACAGCCGGATGCAGATGCCCGACGACACACGCCCGCACCTCCCCTTCCGCTGATCCGCCGACGCCCGCGACACCGGCTCGATCGGCAACCGCTGCACGCGCCCCCTCGCGCTGTACCGGCTCATCCGCGCGAACCCCGGATCGATCACATACCGGATGCCCGGCACCGTCAGCGAGGTCTCAGCGATGTTCGTCGCCAGCACCACCCGCCGCCCCTTGTGGGGCTTGAAGATCCGGTCCTGATCCGCCGACGCAAGCCGCGAATACAGCGGCAGCACCTCGGTCGCGTCGAAGTCCGCCTTGCGGATCGCTTTCGCCGTCTCGCGGATCTCCCGCTCGCCGCTCAGGAACACCAGCACATCGCCCTGCGACCCGCCCGGCTCGGTCGCCAGTTCCGCAAGCGCGCCGACCACCGCCTCCGGAACATCCACATCCTCCGGCTCGACCGGCTTGCCCGGCGCCGTCGCCGCGACCGGCCGGTACCGCACCTCCACCGGGTAGGTCCGCCCCGACACCATCACGATCGGGACCTCCCCCACCGCGTCCTCGAAGTGCTTGGCGAACGCGCCCGGATCGATCGTCGCCGAGGTGATGATCACCTTCAGGTCCGGCCGTCGCGGCAGAATCCGCTTCAAGTACCCCAGCAGAAAATCAATGTTCAGACTCCGCTCGTGCGCCTCGTCGATGATGATCGTGTCGTAGCGCGTCAGATCCCGGTCCGACTGCGTCTCCGCCAGCAGCACGCCGTCGGTCATCACCTTCACCAGCGTGTCGCCCGACGACCGATCGTCGAACCGCACCTTGTAACCCACCACCTTGCCCAAGGGTGTGCTCAGCTCCTGCGCGATCCGCGCCGCCACGCTGCGCGCTGCCAAACGCCGGGGCTGCGTGTGCCCGATCGCCCCGTCGATCCCACGACCGAGTTCCAGACAGATCTTCGGCAGCTGCGTCGTCTTGCCCGATCCCGTCTCGCCGCAGACCACGACGACCTGATGGTCCCGGATCGCCTTCGCGATCTCCTCGCGCCGCTCGCTGACCGGCAGTTCCGGCGGGTAGGTCGGAGTGACCATCATCCGCGCCCGCGAAGCGCGCCGATCCTCGGCCCGCCTGAGATCCGCCTCGAACTTCTCCACTCTGTCGCGGCTCGAGAAATCCAGTTGCCTCAGGCGCGATCCCAGCCGCCGCCGCTCGTACACCGGGCAGTCTTCAAGCCGCTTGCGATACCCCGCCAGCCGCTCCGGGTCCGACCCGAGCACGCCATCACCGCCCCGCCGCCCCCGCTTCCGCTTGGACCGACCGCGCCGCCGCCCTTCGCCTCGAAGGTCGGGCACATCGGGCCGCTCGCGCCCGGATTCAGTTGTCTTGTGTTCGTCTGGCATGATGATTCCCGGCCGGACCGGGAACCGTCATCCTAGCCGCCCTCAGCCGCCGATTCCCCGTCCGAGCCGATCCAGCCGCCGATGCGACGCCAGCACACGCTCCACGCCGCCCGGCACCTCGCCGCAGCTCACCGCCCGCGCGATCGCCTCAGCCGCCTCGACCGGGTCCACTTCCGCCGACCGATCCGGCATGTTGTTCGCCAAGAGCAACACATCCGCCCCAGCCACCGCCCCGCGCACGACTGCCTCGCTCGGCTCATGCCGCTTCGCGATCGCACCCATGTCGAGCGCATCGGTCACGATCACGCCGTCGAACCACATCGCACCACGGATCGCTCCGGTCCACTTTGCCGACAGACTCACCGGCCAGTCCGGGTCCACTTTCCTGTCAAGCAGATGCGCGGTCATGACCGCATACTTCGATCCGTTGTGATCACGGTAGAGAAAACCCGGAAACACACGCAGTTCGTCCGGGCGATGCACCTCGGTGACATCCAGCAGCCGCTCGTGCGTATCCCCCGACGCCGACCCGTGCCCCGGGAAGTGCTTCAGCGTGCAGGCGATCCCCTTCCGGTTCATCTCCTCGATCACCACGCCCGCGCACTCGATCACCCGCTCCGCATCGCTCGCAAACGCCCGACCACTCCGCTCGATCAGCGACCCCACCCCTT
Source organism: uncultured bacterium (assembly GCA_965652425.1). GTDB lineage: Bacteria > Planctomycetota > Phycisphaerae > Phycisphaerales > UBA1924 > JANSXG01. Next base: position 5,076 of record CBFGVX010000077.1, read on the forward strand.
CCACACGCAGGTCCACGCACGGCGCGAAGTTCCAGTCGATCCCCGCCCGCACGAGCTGCTCCGCCTGAGCCGCCGCGGCATTCCGCATCCCTCGCTCATCCAGCCGCCCGAACTCCTCCGCACCCGGCCCCCGCTCGTGCCCGTTCGTCTCGTTCAGCCGCGCAACCCGCCCGCCCTCCTGATCCACCGCGATCCGCGTCCCCGGCCCGAGCACCGCCCGCACCCGATCCGTCAGCCGCCTGACCTGCTCCGGCGACACGATGTTCCGCGACCGATCTGCGCCCCCCGACGCCAGATCCCGGTCGAACAGCACCACGCTCCGCACCCCGGCCACGCGGCAGCGCTCCAGCCCGTCCTCCAGCACACGGTCCCCCGGCTCCGCGCCGCGGATCCCCACCATCAGCAGCCCGCCGCACAAACGCACCAGTTCCCTATCCACGCCCCACCTCCGCCGCCGCTCCTCCGCGCCCCTTCACCGACACGCACACCGCAAACGCCAGCACCGTCCCGACCAGCATCCGCCACCCCATCGCGATCGATGGCAGCACCGGCTCCCTGCCCGCTTCCTCTGCCCACGCATTCACCACCACCGGGCCCCACTGCATCACCCCCACGCACACAAACCCCGTCGCGAGCGACGCCACCACCGACCCCGCGCTGCCCCGTTTCGTGAACATCGCCGTCAGGAACACCGCCAGCATCCCCGTGTACGCGTACAGCATGATCCCCAGCACGAACACAAGCAGCGTGTCCCCGCTCAGCTTCTGCAGCGGCACGCACACCAGCGCGAAACCCGACAGCACGCTCGCCCAGATGAACACGAACCACTTCGACACCCGCTCGCGATCCCGCTGTGTCGCCGCTGGCCTCCACCGGTTATAGAAATCACAGACCGAAGTCGTCGACAGCGCGTTCAGCGTCGAGTCCATCGTGCTCATCGCCGCCGCAAACAGCCCCGCCACCACCAGCCCGCGCACGCCCACCGGAAGGTCCTGCAGGATGAACCCCAGGAACACTTCCACCCCAGCGAGCGGAGCCGCCTCCGGCGCGGCCGCGCCCATCACATCCGGACGCTGGTAGTACACCCACAGCAGCAGCCCCAGCACCAGGAACACGCTCACCGAGACAAACCCTATTACCTTCGAGAGCAGCGCCGACGCCGCGGCCTTGCCCTTGCTCGAGCAGGTCAGCATCCGCTGCATCAGGTCCTGATCCGTCCCGAACGCCGCGAGGTTGAACAGCAGCAGCCCCGTCAGGGCTGTCCACAGCGAGTACTCCGTTGACCACGAGAACTCCTGATCGACAATCGCCGCCTTCACCTTCCCCGTCTCCGGGTCCGGTGTGCGAAGAACCTCGACCAGCTCGCCGATCCCCAGCGGTATTCGCCCCAGCAAGACCCAGATCGCCACGCCCGCCCCCAGCAGCAGCACGCACAGCTGCGCGGCGTCCGTCCAGATCACCGCCCGGATCCCGCCCGTCAGCGTGTACAGGCACGCCACCACCGAGATGATCACCACCGCCGCGAGCACCGCCCAGAACGACTGCGAAGTTCCGAACAGGATCAGCGCCACCGCCAGCGCGGCGAGAAACAGTCGCGACCCGCTCGCCAAGACCCGCCCCATCATGAACACGCCGCTGACCGTCCGCTGCGCACCGCCCCCGTACCGCGCCCCGATGATCTCGTACACCGTCGTCACCCGGGCCTTGTAGTACCGCGGCAGGAACACGAATGCCACGATCAGGATCGCTGCGACCTCCGCCACCTGCCCGATCAGATAAGTCAGATCCCATTTGTACGACTGCTCCGGCACACCCAGAAAGGTCGCACTCGACATCGCAGTCGCCACCAGCGACATCGCCACCAGCACCGGCGACACCTTCCGCCCCGCCAGAAACGGATCGTGATCCGCGCTCGTCCGCTTCGACGACCACACCGCCACCCCGACCACACCCAGCGCGTACAGCCCGACCACGCCCCAGTCGATCACTCCGAGCGACCCGCTCACGTTGCGCCCTTCGCCAGCGCGTCCCGCAATCGACCACCCACCGTCGCCAGCCGCGCCCTCGCCTCGTCCGGCTCGACCCCCGCCATCTCGACCACGAGCGCCGTCTTCACCTCGCCCCCGCAGCACTCCAGCAGCTCAATCGCCCTCGCCCGTTCCATCCCCGTCACCTCGCACACAATCCGCGCCGCCCGATCCCGCAGCTTCGCGTTCGTCGCCCGCACATCCACCATCAGGTTCTCGTACACCCGCCCGCTCCCCACCATCAGCGCCGTCGAGATCGTGTTCAGCACCATCTTCGTCGCTGTGCCCGCCTTCATCCGCGTCGAGCCCGTCAGCACCTCCGGCCCCGTCCGCACCACGATCAGGTGCCCCACGCCGTCCGGCGCGGCAACCGTCGCACAACTCAACATCCCCACGCACCCCGCCCGGCGCGCCGCGTGCGTCAGCCCGCCCCGCACCCACGGCGTCGTCCCACCCGCCGCGATGCCCAGCACCGAGTCATCCTCGTTCAACCCAAGCGCATCCAGCTCCCCCGCCGCCCCCGCCGGATCGTCCTCCTTCGCCTCGCTCGACACCCGCAGCGCGCGATCCCCGCCCGCGATCAGCCCGACCACCCGCCCCGGCTCCACGCAGAAAGTCGGCGGACACTCCGAAGCATCCAGGACGCCCAGCCGCCCCGAGGTCCCCGCACCCAGATACACCAGCCGCCCGCCCCGCGCAAACCGGGGCAGCGCATCTTCAATAAACCCCACGATCGCCGCTTTCGCCGCCGCGACCGCACCCGCCACGCTCGCGTCCGCGCGGTTCATCGCATCGAACAACTCACCGACGCTCATCCGGTCCAGCCCGGCCATCGCGTGGTCACGCTGCTCGGTCTCCACGCCCGACCGGTCCACCGATCCTTCCCAATCGTTTCCGCTCACCACAGCCCCCGATCGCCGACGCTCCGCTTCGGGAAGCACCACTGCCCATCGACCAGTCCGCACGCGCTGCGCCCCGTCACACTTTCCAGCGTGATCGATCGCCCCTCCGCCGCCATCGCGCCCAGCGTCGCGATCGCCGCCGCTTCTCTCGCTTCGATCGGCATACCCAGCTCATCGGACATCACGACCGCCGCCCCGCACATCCGCACAAGCGCACGCACCATCGCCTCGTTCCGCACCCCCCCGCCCGCGCACACCACCTTCGCGGCGTCCTCCGCATTGACCCGCTCAGCGATCACCTCCGCGATCGCCTCGACCGCCGTCGCCGCCAGATCCGCCCCATCCAGTTCGCTCCACCGCCCGACCCATTCCATCGCCTCATCGCCCGACCCCAGCGACCGCCCCGTCGAACTCTGCGCCCGCAGCAGCGAAACCAGCTGCCCGCCCGCCCGCTGATCCGCGCGCCCGCGCAGCGCTGCGCTCCCACCCTCGTCGTACGCCGCACCCAGCGACGACCGCGCCACCGCGTTCAGTACCTGGTTGCACGCGCACACATCAAACCCCCGAACCTCCTCCGCGCGCCCGCCCGCTGGCAGCACCGTCGCGTTCGCGAAACCACCCAGGTTCAGCACCACCCGCGCCTCGCTCGCATCGCCAAACCACACCAGATCGCTCAAGGGCGTGATCGGTGCCCCCTCCCCGCCGCACGCCAGATCCGCGCCCCGCAAATCGCTCACCACCGGCGCATCCATCGCCCTCGCGATCGCCCACGGCGACATCACCTGCCACGACAGAGGCGGCCGGTGAAACACCGTCTGCCCGTGCACCGCTACCAGATCCGGCCGCCCCAGCCGCACGCGCAGCTCTTCAAACATTCCGACATGCACTGCCGCCAGGCCCGCCGCCGCGCTGCACACCTCCTCCGCCGTCAGCGCCTCTCCGCCCGCCAGAGCCGCCAGCGCCCCGGCGCACGCCCCCAGTTCCCCGGATTCGTGCGCGATCAGCCGGGGCCGCTCACCGCCCCTCCACTCGACCGCCGCGACATCGATGCCGTCCAGGCTCGTGCCAGTCATCGCCCCGAACACAAGCCGCGTCTCTCCTGCCACGCCCCGCTATCCTCTTTATCACGCAGTCCGGTCATGCGGCCGCATCCGTTCGGCCGATGGCGCCGAGTGTACACCCACCTCCCGCGGAGCAACGCCATGAAACCGACCATCCCTCTCGGAGCCCTGCTCGCCGCCGGTTTCCTCGCCCTCCTCGCGACCATCCTCCCCGCAGCCCAGTCCTCCCGGCAGGTGACTGCCCCCCGCATCGAGGCCATCACCCGCCCCAGCAGCGATCTCGAACTCGCCTTCAACATCTCCGGGCGCGTCATGCAGACCCTCGTCGAGCCCGGCGAGCGCGTCGAACCCGGACAACCCCTCATCCGCCTCGACGACCGCGAAGCACGCATCCGGATCCGCCTCCACCAGCTCCGCTCGCAGAGCACCGCCGCCGTCGACGCCGCGAAGGCCACGCTCGAACTCGCCCTCGACGAACTCTCCACCATGCAGGAAGTCCGCGCCAGAGACGGCGCGAACCAACGGGAAGTCGCCCGCGCCCAACTCGAGGTCGACCACGCCCGCGCCACCGTGCTCATCGAACAGATCAAGCGCGAAGAGGCCGAACTCGAATTCGAAGCCGCCGCCGTAAATCTCGAAAAGTACACCCTGACCGCACCCGTCGGCGGATTCGTCGAAACGCTCCTCCCTCGCACAGGCGAAACCGTCGAAGCGCTCGCGCCAGTCCTCCGCCTCGTCTCAACCGACCCGCTCGAACTCGAAGCCGCCGTTCCCGCAAACGCCGCCATGCGGCTCAGCCCGCAAAGCACCGTCTGGGTCTCCCTCGACCTCGAAGGCCACGAGAAATACCGACCCGCAACGGTCCTCTCGCTCTCGCAGGTCGCCGACGGCGCAACCTCAACGCGGCTCGTGCGCATCGCGCTGCCCAACCCCGACGGCATCCCAGCCGGAATCCGCGCCGATATCAGACTCGACCGGCCCGACCCGGGCCAACTCGCCCAGACCGAATAACCCACGCGCCGGAATTTTTCGCAGGTCCGCGCCATGTTATCGATCCGCGCACGACGAGATCGCCGCGCGCGCAACACTTTTTCTCGTACATTGCAGGCCGCGGCCAAGCGGAGCTTGGCACCCGTTGCGTACCGTCGCGCTGCTCGATCGCAGCGCGGGATCCAAGGAGTGGATTCATGCTTCAAGTGTCCGACCGTCATCACAACGCTTCAGCACGCATCGAACGATCGCACCACCGCGCCGATGTCATCGCGCGCATCTCACCCGGCACAGACACCACAAGCCGACTCCGAGATCTCCGCAGTCTCGCGCGCCGATACAACGACATGCTCAGCGATCGCACCACGATGCTCCGCATCGCCCGCTGAGCACGCCGGCTCCCAATCTCAAACACCCGCAGCGCCAGCACCCAAGTCGAGGCGTACCATCACGCCCACACCGCAGGACCGCGCGCTCATCATGACCCCGCCCTACCCCATCGTCCTCAGCCCCTACGACCTCGACGCACGAGGGCTGATCGCCGACGCCGCGTTCCTCCTCGGAGCACCGACCCTCACCCTGCTCCCCGCGCCTCTCGAGGGAATGGACGCCCGGTCCGTCTCCGCAGCCGCCGAGCTCGCGCCAGAATTCCAGCGATTCATCGGGCGATGGGCCTGGATGCAGGACCTCTGGCGCTCCGCCGCCATCAGACCCGATTTCGCGGGCCTCCACCCCGCCGAGTTCATCCTCGAAACCGCACGCGAACTCTCCGAAACCGCCCCCGGCTCCCCGCTCGCAGAGCTCACCTCGTCCGCCCACTTCGATTCGTCGCACACCTACCTCCGCGCACTCTGCCGCGACATTACCCGAGGCGGAGCGCAACCCTCTGTGTCCATCCCCGTTTCCATCGGCCTCAGCCGCTTTGCCCACGCCCTCGACGCCCCCCTGCTGCTTCCTCACTCGCGCCGATCCGGATCGGTCATCCAGCAACTCGAAACCCGCGCGACCCGAAACCGGTCCGGCTTGACGCTCACCCTGCCGCGAGACCTCGAACCCGAGTCCATCCTCACACTGCGCCACCAACTTCAGGAGCCGCTCACGCTCCTGCGCGAGGCAGCCAACGACGATTCCGAATCCGACATCTCTACCCGCGCAGAGCAGCAGTGGAACGACGCCATCGCATCCGTCGCCCGCGAACTCCGCATCCCACACGAAGCCAAACGAGGCCGCCGCCTCTCCACAGTCCGGATCACCATCGCCTCGATGCCCATCGAGGCCACACTCGCCGCAGCGAATCTGGCCTCGTCCCTCGCCGCCCGACGCAAGCCCGCTCCGCGAAGCTCGCTGCACTCCCCCGTCGCCCTCGCGTCTCGCCATCTCCGCGTTCTCAGCGTCCGGGAACTCCCCTGGCAGCACCACACCAGCTAACCTCAGCAGACCCGATCGCCAAAACTGGCCTTCCGATTCACGCCCAATCCCCCATCCCGCAACAGACGCAGAGGTTTTTGCCCGTATGTTCCATTGAGCAAGCGCTTTTCAAGAAGCCCTCGCCGAAGGAACACACATGCAGCGCCCCTACCGGTTCATCGCCTCACTGCTCGCCCTGTCCGCCGGATCCCTCGCGGCTCACGCACAGCAGGACAAACCCTATGACCAGCACCGCCTGGTCGAGGTGATGGTCACCCTCCCCAGCCAACTCGCGACACTCGATCGCATCGGCCAGTCCCTCCAGTGCCGCCCCGCCGTCGGCCCACAGACCTACGCCGTCTCCCCGGACAACCTCGCCGCACTCGAACAGACCGGCATCGCCTTCCGCATCATCGCAGACGACCTCCAGTCCATCGTCGACGCCGAAACCGACATGCGCGCCGATGCGCGAGCCAGAGGCGCCGGCGACTTCTTCGCCGACTACCGCACCTACGACGAGCACAACGCCTTCATGGACCAACTCGTCGCCGATCACCCCGGCCTCGTCACCAAATTCACCGTCGGCAACTCCCTCCAGGGCCGCCCGGTCTACGGCGTGCGCATCGCGAACCTCGACCCCAACAACCCCGCCGCCGACGAAGCCGCCAAACCCGGCTTCGTCATCAACGGCTGCCAGCACGCCCGCGAGTGGATCAGCCCCGCCAGCGTCGCCTTCGTCGCACAGCAACTCACCGACGGCTACGGCACCGATCCCCACCTCACCTCCCTCGTCGACGAACTCGTGTTCTACATCGTCCCCGTCGTCAACCCCGACGGCTACATCCACACATTCCCCGCCGCACAGGGCGGCGGCGGCCAACGGCTCTGGCGAAAGAACCGACGCAACAACGGCAACGGAACCTTCGGCGTCGATCTCAACCGCAACTGGTCCACCGCATGGGCCGCACCCGGCGCATCCGCGAACCCCTCCAGCGAGGTCTACCACGGACCCTCGCCATTTTCCGAACCCGAGTCCGCCAACCTCGCCGACTTCATCAGCACGCTCCCAAATGTCAAGGGCCACCTCGACATCCACAGCTTCAGCCAGCTCATCCTCGGCCCATGGGCGTACTCCGAAACCGTCTGCCCCGAACGCGAAACCGAACTCCGCACCGCCCAGAACCTCCAGGAACTCGCGATGGAGTCCCTCTACGGCACCGACTACCAGGCAGGCCTCGGCTGCGATGCCCTTCTCTATGTCGCCTCCGGCACCGCTCCGGACTGGGCGTTCCACGAACGCGGCGCACTCAGTTGGACCTACGAACTCCGCGATACCGGCCAGTTCGGCTTCGTCCTCCCACCCGACCAGATCGTCCCCACCGCCCAGGAGACCCTCGCCGGCGTCACCTCCCTCGCCGATTTCCTCCTGACCCCACTCATCATCGAAGCCGATCTCCCGCCGCTCCACCAGAGCAACACCCCCCTCCCGGTTGAGGTCAGCGTCATCAGCGCCAACAACCTGATCCCCCAGCCCGGCACCGAAACACTTCACTACCGCACCAGTCCCGGCGAACCCTTCCTCACCCTGCCACTCACCGGATCCTCAACGCTCAGCGCCACACTCCCTCCCCAGCCCTGCGGCACAACACTCGAAATCTACTTCTCCGCCCAGACCACCAGCGGCCTCACCGCCACCCTCCCCAGCGCCGGACCCGACAGCCCCTTCACCGTTCCCGTCGCCGACCTCGACACCATCATCAACGACGACTTCTCGAGCGACCTCGGCTGGACCGTCGGCGCGCCCGACGACGACGCCACCGCAGGCATCTGGGAACGCGCAAACCCCAACGGCACCAGTGCCCAGCCATCCGCCCCGCTCTTCGGCAACCTCTGCTACATCACAGGCCAGCACCCCGGCGGCGGCGCAGGCGCCAACGATGTCGATAACGGCAAAACCACACTCTTCTCACCAACCCTCGACCTCACCGGCTACGACACCCAGTCAATCGAGATCGCCTACTGGCGCTGGTACTCAAACTCCGCCGGCGCAAGCCCATTCAGCGATGTCTTCACCATCGACATCTCCGCCGACAACGGGGCCACATGGACCAATGTCGAAACCGTCGGCCCCAGCGGCCCTCAGGTCAGCGGCGGCTGGTTCCGTCACGCCTTCAACCCAGCCGACCTTATCCCCCTCACCGATCAGGTCCGCCTCCGTTTCGTCGCCTCAGACTACAACCCCCAGGCGCTCATCGAAGCCGCTATCGACGGCTTCTCCGTCACCGCCGTCGGCTGCGCACCAGTAAACTGCCCCGCCGATGTCGATGGCAACAACTCGGTCGACCTCGACGACCTCAACCTCGTCCTCACCAACTTCGGCCAGACAACCGGTATCGGCGACACCAACGGCGATGGGGTCGTCGACCTCGACGACCTCAACGCCGTACTCACCGAATTCGGATCAAACTGCCCCTGATCACGCCGCAGGCGCAGGAGCCGGCTCGCGCTTCTTCATCATCTTGTTCATGTACTTGATCACAATGAAAATCGTGAACGCGATGATCAGAAAATCAATCGTCGTGTTGATGAACGATCCATACTTGATCGCGACCT
>CBFGVX010000078.1:0-13897 GCA_965652425.1 uncultured bacterium
TTGCTGAGCGATCAGGATAGCGCGATCTGCGGTGGGTTGCTTAGCGGCCTGCTAGGTCGCTGTTTCGTACTTCCCAGCGATAATCTGCAGAAGATAATCCAGCTTTCGGCTTCTCCTCGGCAAAGTACAAAGGATTTACTGGCCCGATTCGCAGAACGGTGTGCCTTGCATCGGTAATGAGATTCCCCTCCACAATCTCCGGCCAGCCCTCGAAGGGCGATTCGACCGGGATGTGAACATTGTGGTTTATTGAAAACTGCTCGCCGTCGACAGTCGCATGGACGACGTACTCAAGGAGGATCGATGCCTGATCGAGCGATGGATGAACAGATGCGTCGAGTTCGACCGATTTGCCGGGCTTTAGAACGAGACCGGGAGGAACCACGATCATAACACCTGAGCAGGTGCACGCCTTCGCGAGCCGGATATCAGCAGCAGTTGCTTGAAAATTGTTGGAGAGAATCAACTTGACGGCCTGCTCTTGCCCGGCCAGCACGGGGGGCGACTGTTCTGCAAACCTGATTTGAATGCTTTCGGGATTTTGCTCCGTACGGACTTGGCGTGTCAGTCCGACGATCAGCACCCCCGAGGCAATTGCAATCACAATCAGGAGGGCATCGATCGCAGCATTTCCTTGGCGAACATGGCTCATGATTTCAGATTACTGAGTTTTGCAGCGCTCTCAAAGCAAAATCTAGTTTTTTTTTTTTTAAACTATTTCTGTAAATGTCTGCGGGGAAACAGCTTACGCCACTCCCTCATGCCTCAACTGCCCGCACGCCGCGGCGATGTCGCGCCCGCGGCTCGCCCGGATATGCGCGTTGAAGTGACGCTCTCGCAGGATGTCCTGAAAGCGGCGGACATCGGGCGTCGAGGGGCGCTCGAAGGGCAGGCCCGCGACCTCGTTGTAGCGGATGAGGTTGATGTTGGCCCGGAGTTTCTTCGCGACGACGGCGAGTTCCTCGGCGTGCTCGGGTCGGTCGTTCACGCCGCGGAGGAGAATGTATTCCAGCGTGATCTCGCGCCCGGTCTTGCGGAACCACTTGTTGCAGGCGGCGATGAGGTCGGCGATGGTCGTGTACTCGGCCCAGGGGATCAGCCGGCGGCGCAGTTCGTCGTTCGGCGCGTGCAGCGACAGCGCAAGGGTGACGGGCAGGTCGAGTTCATCGGCGAGGCGCGAGATGGCCTGCGGCAGGCCGACCGTCGAGACCGTGATCTTGCGGGCGCTGATGCCCATGCCCCAGTCCGCCGCGAGCGTGCGGACGGCTCCGGTGACGGCTTTGAAGTTGGCCAGCGGCTCGCCCATGCCCATGAACACGATGTTGGATATGCGCCCGACGCCTTCGAGGCGTGAGAGACGCCAGACCTGCTCGACGATGCGCCCGGTGGTCAGGTTGCCGTCGAGGCCACCGAGGCCGGACGCACAGAACTTGCAGCCGACCGGGCAGCCGACCTGGCTGGAGATGCAGGCGGTCCGTCGATACCCCGGCTCTCCGGGTTCGCCCATCGGGATCATCACGCACTCGGTCTGTCGCTTCGGATCGCCCGCGGCGTAATCGAATCCGCTCGCGTTCAGCACGGGCAGCGAAGTCGAGAGCGTGCCAGCCAAGGGGTCGGCCGAGGACGGGTCGGCCTCGTCGCCGAGCTGCCACTGGATGAGCAGCTTCTGCGTGCCGTCGGTGGCCCTCTGGTGGGCCATGACCTTGCCGGAGAGGAAGGTCATGGCGCGGGCCAGCGTGTCGCGCTCCAGCTTGGAGAGGTTGGACATCTCCTGCGGATCGATCACGCCCTTGGCGTAGACCCATTCGAGGATCTGCTTGGCGCGAAACGCCTTCCAGCCGCGATCGGTGCACCACTGCGCGAGCGACTCCGGCGTGAAGCTGAAGATGTGGCTGGTCGGGTGTTTCACGAGGCGCTGCCGCTCGGCGCGCTCACCGTGACGGGAACGGTGCCGTAGAGGTCGGGCGTGACCTGCCATCGCCCGATCTGCACGCGGTGCTTGTCGGGGTCGATGTTCTTCTGGCGCATCTCGTCGCGCAAGCTCTTGGGGAGCTGGAACTCCGTGGATTCGTCGACGAGCGAGGCGACTTCCAGCTCCGCGTCGTATTCGCGCACGAGCACGCGGCAGAGCTGCTGGACCAGGTCCTCCGGCACCGAAGCGCCCGCCGTCACCAAGACCCGATCGACGCCCTCCAGCAGAGACCGGTCGAGGTGCACGACATCATCCACGAGCACGCCCGGCGTGCCGACATTCTGCGAGATCTCGGTGAGCCGCTTGGAGTTGCTCGAAGTCGTCGAGCCGACCACGATCGTCAGGTCGCAGGAGGGCGCGAGTTCTCGCACGGCGTGCTGGCGGTTCGTGGTCGCGTAGCAGATGTCCTCGGTCGGCGGCGCCTGGATGCTGGGGAAGGCCTGCTTCAGCGCGTTGATGATGATCGCTGCGTCGTCGGTGCTGAGGGTGGTCTGGGTGAGGTAGATCAGCTTGGTCTGATCGTGAATCGTGAGGTGGGGGATGTCCGCGGGGGACTCCACAACCTGCGTCTGCTCAGGCGCCTCGCCGCGAGTACCGATGATCTCCTGATGGTCGGCGTGACCGACAAGCAGGATCTGATAGCCCCGCTTCGCGTAGCGGATCGCCTCCATGTGTACCTTGGTGACCAGCGGGCAAGTGGCGTCGATGGACTTGAGGTTCCGTTCAGCCGCGGCGGTACGGACCTGGGGCGATACGCCGTGCGCGCTGAACACGACATAACTGCCGGCCGGGATCTCCTCAATGTCCTCGACGAAGACCACGCCCCGATCCTCGAACCGGCGCACGACATGGGTGTTGTGCACGATGTCGTGGTACACATAGACCGGCTCATCGACCAGTTCGAGCAGTTGTTCGACGACCTGGATGGCCATGTGCACGCCGGCGCAGAAGCCGCGTGGGTTGGCGAGTACGATCCGCATTGCTCGGTCTTCTCCGGGTAGAGTGTCCCCACAGTATACGCCACCCAGCGAGCCGCCTTTGACACCGGACCGATCGACTTCAATCGAATCTGTGCAGCGTTCGCTCCGCCGCAAGGCGTCGAGGTCGGGCGAGAATTTCAGCGTGATCTCGCCGCTGCTCCCCAGGGATCTGGTGGACGATTTCGCCGCGGTCTATGCCTTCTGCCGCCGTGCCGATGATCTCGCAGACGACATCATCCCCACGCCGGAGGGCAGGCAGGAGGCCCTCGGGAACCTCCGAGGCCTGCGGGCGGTTTTCCACGCCCAGTTGGATCAGCCCGACAGCCCTGCTGAACATCCCGATGCCCCCATGCTGGCCCGGCTCGCGGAAACGGTACGAGCCCGCGGCGTGCGCCGGGAGCACTTCGATCACCTGCTCGATGCCTTCGAACAGGATCAGCACAAGATCCGGTACGCGACCTGGGATGAACTGCTGCAATACTGCCGCGGCTCGGCGGACCCGGTCGGCAGGATCGTGCTGGAACTGGGCGGCATCGATACGGCCGACGAGGCGAACGCCGAGATCGTGCGAAAGTCTGATCTGGTGTGCACGGCACTTCAGCTCACCAACCACTGGCAGGATGTGCGTCGGGACCTTATCGAGCGGGACCGGGTTTACCTGCCGTCCGAAGAGACCGGCCTGACGGCTGAAGATCTCCAGACCATGATCGAAAACCCGACGGACCCGGAGCTTCGCGTCCGCTACATCCGTGCCCTCCGCCCGCTGGTGAAGCGGACCTCGGTCCTCTACGACGAAGCGCGCCCCTTGCCGAAGGCGATGCTCGCCACCCCGGCACGAACTCTGGCCCCGACGATCCGGCTACTCGCCTCCGGCGGTGAGCAGACGCTGCGCCGGATCGAGAGGACCGGCTGCACGACCATCTACCGAAGACCCCGATTGAGCGTTTTCGACAAGGCGATGCTCATCGTTCGGGCCTGGATCGTGAGCAGACGACTCTGATAAATGCCTCGCCACCGCTGGCCATGGGGCGTACGATGGATCCATGTCCGAACGCGGGCCATCCAGCACCATCGCTCCCGAGCACACGCCGATCGCGGGGGCAATGCCGAGCGACCACGGCTTGGCGCTCGCGAAGTCGTACCGAGAGTGCGCCCGAATCGTTCGGGACCGGGCCAAGAATTTTTATCTCGGTCTGCGAATGACGCCGGAGCCCAAGCGTTCGGCATTGTTCGCGGTATACGCGTGGATGCGGGCGGCCGACGACATCGCCGATGCCCCGATCGCCCCATCGTTGTCCCGCCAGCGGATCGGCGAATTCCGTGAAACGACAAGCCGCGTTCTCGCGGGCGAGATCCGGCGTGCCGGCGGAGCCAGCGACATGGTCTGGCTGGCGTTCATAGACACCGTCAAACGGTTCAATCTGCGCCACGAGGAGTTCCTGCACACGCTCGACGCGCTCGAACTCGACATCCACGCCGATGAATCCGTCGATGTCCACGAACCCGCATCGATCAGGCCACGCTTCCAGACCGTCGAAGGGCTCGACGACTACTGCTACGGCGTCGCCTCGACCGTCGGGATCATCTGCACGCGGATCTGGGGTATTCGGAGCAATGCCGTGTGGGACGAAGCACGCCCCCTGGCGATCGATCGCGGCTACGCGTTCCAATACACCAACATCCTGCGCGATATCCGTTCGGACTACGAAACCGGACGCGTCTACATCCCGCGGGACACCCTCGATGCACACCGGCTCTCGCCGCTGGACCTCGCGACATGGAACGCTCCGGACCGCTGCGAGGCCTGCGTCCGCGACCTTGCGCAGCGGGCGATGGAGTACTACGAGCGATCGGCTCGACTCGACGAGATCATCCATCCCGACGGCGCTCGACCGTTGTGGGCGATGACGCGGACCTACCGTTCGCTTCTCGAGCGCATCATTGAAACACCGAGCTGCGTATCCAGCGTGGACGGTGTTTCTCTCCCGACTCGCGCGAAGTTCTCCATCCTGGCTGGCGCCATGCTCAGGCGCCGGGGGGAGGCGGGCGAGTGAAATCGCTGAGTCGTTCGACGCCTCCGCTCGCGGACCACTCGCGGCGGGTGCCGACTACCGCCATCGTCATCGGGGCCGGGCTGGCCGGGCTGGCCGCGGCGGTACGACTCACCGATCTGGGCTGCCGCGTGACGGTGCTCGAAACCCGACCCAAACTCGGCGGTCGAGCAACCAGCTTCGACGATTCCCGGTCGGGGTTGCGCATTGACAACTGCCAGCATGTGGCCATGGGCTGCTGCACGAACTATCGCCGTTTTCTGGATCGGCTGGGACTCTCCAGCGCCCTGCGCTGGTATCGCCAAACGCACTGGCTGGAACCGGGAGGGCGGCGGAGCGTCACCGGGCCCGGTCCGCTGCCCGCCCCTTTGCACGGCGCGACCCTGCTCCTGAACGCTCGCTTTCTGACGCTCAAGGATCGTCTGGCCATCGGACGGGCGATGCTCGAAGCGCTGCGCGAGGACCGAGCGAGCGTACCGGCTCGCCCGTTTTCCGATTGGCTCGACCAGCACGAGCAGAGCGAAGTCGCCCGGCGCCGCTTCTGGGAACCGCTCATCGTGAGCGCCTGCAACCTGCCGATCGATCGCGTCGACCAGCAGGTTGCGCTGCATGTCGTGCAGGAGGGTCTGCTCGCGACCCGCTGGTCCAGTGCGATCGGCGTGCCGCGTGTGCCGCTGATGGACCTGTATGAACCGGCTCGCTCGCACATCGAAGCAGCGGGGGGGGGGGTGCTGACCGGAACGAGCGTGGCCAGTGCGGATGCGAATGGCGTCACCACGAAGGCCGGTGAGACCCATCACGCTGAGCGGGTGATCTGCGCGGTGCCATTCGAGCGCGTCGGGGCCGTGCTCGGCGATCAGGCAGTCGCAAGCGATCCGGCACTGTCGGGTCTGGACCGCCTGGAGCACAGCCCGATCCTCGGCGTGCACCTCGTGTTCGACCGGCCGGTGCTGCGGGATCCCCAGGCCGTTCTCGTCGAGCGGCCAACGCAGTGGGTGTTCCGCAAGGACGATCAAGGGAAAGTGATCCACGCCGTGATCAGCACCGCTGATGCGTGGATGGACCTCGATGAGCGGCAGATCGTCGATCGAGTTGTCGAAGACATTCAAGCGTGCATCCCCGAAGCGCGTTCGGCAACGCTCGCGTCATACCGGGCCGTCAAGGAAAAGAGGGCGACATTCGCGCCGACTCCCGAAGCGCGGACCAACCGGCCGGGGCCAGTGACCGCGTCCGGGGTCATTCTGGCGGGCTGCTATGTGCAGACCGGCTGGCCGTCCACGATGGAGGGCGCGGTTCGATCGGGTGAGATGGCCGCGGCGGTCGCGTGCGGCTTGCACCAGGATCACTTTGTCGCGCCCTCATTGAGGCCGGCTCCGCTCTGCTCGCTGCTGAGCCGATCCTGAAGACAGAACACACCGCGCATGAAAAAGCCCAGCTCGCTGGCTGGGCTTGGGAGTTCTTCGGCCACGACCGATCAGTCGGCGTTGGTCGGGGTCGCGTTCGAGGCCTTCACGGCGGTCTCGACGAGCTGGTCGAACGCCTTGGGGTCTTCGATGGCGATCTGGGAGAGCATCTTGCGGTTGAGCATGATGCCCGAGTTCTTCAGGCCGTTCATGAACAGCGAGTAGCGCGTGCCACGCATGCGGCATGCGGCGGTGATACGCGTGATCCACAGGCGACGCATGTCACGCTTGCGGGCGCGACGGTCACGCCAAGCGAACGCGCCGGCGCGGGTCAGGGCGACCTTGGCCTGCTGGAAGTGGCGAGACTTGGTGCCGTAGTACCCGCGGGCTTCACGGAGAACACGCTTGTGAGCACGCTTGCGTGCAGAACCTTTACGAACGCGTGGCATGTGTGACGATCCTTTCTTCGGTGCCGGACGGGGCGAGCGATGCTCGTCTTCGAAACCCGGACGACGGTGAAGTCAACTGAACTCGAACGAAAACGGGCTCCGCCGGTCGGCAGCGCGATCGGTGCTGCCGCCGGGGAGAGAAAAGCGAATGGCGGGCCGGATCACTCCGACTTGGCGGCGGCGCGGGCGGCTTCGCGCATCTCGCGACGCTCGGCCGGAGACGGGCTGCGACGCACCGCGCTGGCCGGCTGCTCGCGGCCGCGAACCTTGGTGCCCAGCAGACGGGTCAGGCGACGCGTGACCGCGGTCGATGCGTAGGAATCCTGACGCAGACGACGCAGACGCTTGGGCGACTTGTGCGAGCGAAGGTGCTTGCAGCCGGCCTTCTTGTGCCGGGCCAGACCGGTCCGGGTCAGGCGGACGCGCTTCAGCAGTCCCTTGTGAGTCTTCATCTTCGGCATGGGGAATTCCCTTGTCAGTGCAGGCAATAGAATCACCGTCCAGGCGGTCGCGCTGGGTCGGGTCGAAGAGTGTATCGGTTCTGTTCGCCCGCCGCAACGGGTCCACAACCCGATCGGTCACAGGTTACGGCCCGACGAAGGCATCCCCGGCCAGCGGACGCTCGGAACCGGAGAGTTTGACCCGCCGGGGGCTCGATTCGTGGGTGCGGGGCAGCCACATGTTGTCCCCGTCGGCCATCACCGGGCTGTTCACGAAGAACACCGAGAGGTCCGGGAGCAGCAGGTTCTGGCCACGCCGGCGGTGGTTCTGGCTGTTCTGGGTCGCGTCGACGACTTCTCCACGCATGGCGGGGGTGATGACCGGCGACCGGTCGGTCAGAAGCAGCTTGACCCCGGGATCCGAATAGCGGGGGGCTCGGCCGTTAAACAGTTGATAGCTGTACGAAACCTGTTCCGGCCGCGCCCAGTCCTGAGCGTGGTCCTGATCGTGCTCGACCACCGCCCGGTCGTTGCCGGGGCAGGCCAGAGCTTCCATGGGGACATAGTCCTCGCGGATCAGCACGAACAGATTCGCCGAATGGCTGCTGCTCGGATCGCCGACCTTCCACCACTGGATCGTGGCGGTGCGCGGCGAATCGTCACCACTCTCGACCGCCGGTAGGCGACCGTCGTGGTCTTTTCCAAACAGTTCAAAGCCAATTCCCGCCTGCTGCATGTTGAAGGCACACTGGGTTTCGAGAGCCATTGAGTTCGCAGAAAACAGCGAGGGGAACAGCACCGCGGTTCCGACCAGCAGGACCGCCGCGAGCGCGACAAAGTCGCTGAACTGAATGCGGCGGCGATGCCGGATCTCTTCTCTGGACGGTGGGGCGAGTCGGAAGCGGTCGCTGCTCGCGCTGCTCTGCTTCGAGATCGCCGCCATCACCCGATCGATTCGGGCCTGACGCTCGGTCTGCGAGTCGACCGCCGACTCGGGCTCTTCCAGCAACTCGAGCACGCGCAGCGCTTCGAGCGAGTTCCGCCCATCGGCAAACCCGTCGACCACCCGTGCCGCAGCGCCGGATAGCACCGTGCCCTGATCGAATACAAACTCGTCATCGCCTTGGATCTCGAAGCGTTCCTCGAGAGTCCGTGCAGTACGGAAGATTCGGGAAGCGCGCCCGGACGCGATCTCTGCTGCTTCTTCGCTGCTCAATTCAAGCAAGTCGAACAGCCCAGAGATCACCGCTGCGGGTTTTGGTGCCGACTCCTCGGCCTCAGAAACACCGCTCCCTGAGGGATCGCCGGACCGGGCGCGTATATAAAGGTCGAGAGCGCTCGCGGCCCCGTCCGGGAGCATCCGGATCGGCTCGTGCCGCGTCGGATCGGGTTCGTGTTCGGGGTGCATCTCGCTCATCTGTGTGGTGCTACGCAGTCGGCCCGCCGGGTGTTCGGCGAGGATCGTGCAAACTGAGGAATTGTGGGCCGCGGGCTCATGACGATCCCCCGCCCTTTCGATTTTCGGACGCCCAACGGCCATCCTCTTTGGCCTTGTCGACCTGTGCCTGCCAGGCCTGCGCGAATCCCGCGACCGCCGCGTGCAGTCGGCTTTTCACCGTCCCGAGGGGGATATCGAACATGTCCGCGATCTGCTGGTAACTCAGGCGCTGGAAGTAGGCCAGGAGCAGTACTTCCCTGAGCTTCGGCGAGAGCGCCTCGATCGCCTTCTGGACCATTCGCGAGCGTTCCTCGTCTTCGAGACCCGTCTCCGGGCCGGGAAGGTCAATCTCCATCAGATCCACGAACGAGGCCCCGTCCTCGCCCCCGATTTCCGCCGAGAGACTGACCGCCCGGCGACGCTTGCGTTTCCGAAGCGCATCGCGCCCCTTGTTCGCCGCCACCGTAAACAGCCACGGCTTCAGCCGCCTGCTCGTGTCAAAGGTCCCCAGCGATTCGTGCACCTGCAGGAAAGTGTCCTGAAAAACATCGTCCGCCGACGACGCATCTCCCATCAAGCGCCGGAGAAAACGCATCAGGTCGTCGTGGTACCGCTCGATGATCAGGCGAAAAGCGTCGACATCACCGGAGAGGTAGTCCTCGGCAAGCTGCTCATCCGTCCTGGGATCCGTTGGCGTCATAACGAGGGGCAACCTCAAACTTCGCATGAGAACGGGGAATCACAACCGGTTCCACCGGGCTGCCAGTTCCGATCGGAACACCCGTCCGAGAACCGACCCAACTTCGGCTCTCGCTTGACCCGACCCCGACCTTGACCATGATGGTAGAGGAGTTTCAGGAGTTGTGCGGCGTCGTGCCCACGACTGCACACTGTCACTCGCAACCAGCAAGATCACGCGATCGAGCGACCCGAATCCGAGGACCACACCCGATGCCCCGATCCCTGCCGCGTTCCGTTGCTCTTTCCGCTTCCATCGGTGTTGCTTTCGCATCGGTCGGTTCGTCCGTGTCTCTGGCGACCCCCGTCGAACGGCCAGTCTTTGAAGAAGGCGAGGCGGTCCCCCGTTTCATGACCCCCGCCGAACTCCGCTGGGTCGAGCAGAACCCCATCGTCGCCGCCCAGCGCGGCGCGACCGCTGCGCCCAACAGCGACGGCCTGCGCGCCACCGCCGAGTACGAGCCGGTCCACGGCATCTGCCTCGCGTGGGAAGGGCAGGCGTCCTGGACCAACATCTTGCGCGAGATGGCGGTCCACATCACCACCGCCGGCGAGGCCTATGTTTACATCGCCTGCGATACGACCTCCGAGGCGAACTCGGTGATGAACACCCTCAACGCCGCGGGCGCAAACATGTCGCGCGTCCGCACGATGATCCGGTCCACCGACTCGATCTGGATCCGCGATTACGGCCCGCGCTACGCCTACCTCGGCGATGTCCGCATCGGCATCGACCACACCTACAACCGCCCGCGCTTCCTCGACAATGCGTACAACTCATGGTTCGTCCAGCAACTCGACCACGGCTACTACGAACTCCCCCTCGTCCACGGTGGTGGCAACTACCACCTCAACTCGCAGACCCGCGGCTTCGCCACCGAACTCATCGACAATGAGAATCCCGGCCTTTCGCTCGCCGATATCCAGGACATCTGGTTCGAGTACCAGGGCATCCAGACCCAGATCACCGACGCCTACCCGTCGTTTGTCGATTCCACCCAGCACATCGACATGTGGCTCCAGGTCGTCGGCCCGCAGGCCGCCGTCATCAGCGACTGGCCGTACAATGTCGGTTCCACGCAGGATCAGGTCGCCGATGGCCTCGCCGCGCAGCTCGCCAGCGAGGGATGGGCCATCACCCGCGTCCCCGCACGCAGCATCAGCGGCACGCACTACACCTACACCAATGTCGTGATGTGCAACGACATCGTCCTGGTGCCGACTTACACCAACGGCTCCGTCAGTTTCCTCAACCAGCAGGCGCTCGATGCCTGGGCCGCCGCCCTCCCGGATAAGACCATCATCCCGATTAACTGCCAGGGCATCGTGACCGCAGCCGGCGTCATGCACTGCATCACCATGCACATCCCCGCCCACCTCGGCGGCGAAAACCCCACCGCCTACCTCGACACCCTCCGGGGCGGCGAATCGCTCGATCCCGGCGAGAGTGTGGCCATCCGCTGGCTGACCGACGCTCCCACGCCGGACCCGGTCCCGCTGACCATCTCGATCGACCTCTCGACCGACGGCGGGCAGACCTATTCGACTCCCATCGTCTCCGGTCTGCCCGATACCGGGATCTACTTCTGGACCGTCCCCGACATCGGCACCGATCAGGCCCGTATCCGAGTGACCGCGGCGATCGACCAGGCCCGCACCGGCCACGCGTCCAGCCCCGCCAACTTCTCGATCACCGGCACCCCCCTGTGCACGGGCGATGCCGATGGCGACGGCGATGTGGATCTCGACGACCTGAACATGGTCCTCACGAACTTTGGTCAGCAGACCAGCCAGGGCGATGCCGATGGCAGCGGGACGGTGGACCTCGACGATCTGAACATGGTGCTCTCCAATTTCGGTTGTTGAGGCGGCAGGGCGGTCAATGAGCCAAAGCCCGATAGGACGAGCCCCTGGCGCCTGGCGCACCGAATTCGGGCAATTCCCTGTGCAGGATGGAAGTACGCTTGAGCACTTTGCCCAGATTCCCGATATTTCAAGGGTTGATGACCGAATCGCAACCGTATTCGGGTTATCGGAACCCGACTGCAATCGGAAAACCCTCAGAAGTCTGTTCAGATTTTGCTTGCAACCTGCGATTGTTGACGGATACTGACGATACGAGTGTTCCCCTCCGCCTCGTGCAGGGTGCACCCGGTTCATGGATGAAAGAGAGAGAGAAGATCAGTTTGTGTCGTACCCACGGGAAAACCAGATGATTCCCTACCGGCGTGTGGAGCTGACGCTCCGGACGCTGTTTTTCGTTTTCGGCTCGATGAAAACGGTCCCCAGTGCTCTCGGGATCGTCAAACAGTCGGGTTGAATTGCTCTTGAGTGTGATTCGAAAGGAGTGAGAGCTGTGAATATGAAGTGTACTTGTAAGGGGTTGCTGGCCCTCGCGGGTGGGATCGCCATGATCTCTTCCGCCGCCATCGCATCCCCGGTTGTGTCCCAGAATGCTCCAGTGGTGAGCAAGAGTGCGGGCAAAATGTCCGCCAGCCAGTCCGTTGAGGCTCGCGTTACGGAAGTCTTTGAGAACAACGCCAACATTCGTGGCGAAGTGACCTGCCCTCCCGGTGCGATCGATGAGAACGAGCCGCTGATCCCGGATGGCGGCACCGATGTCACCAACGGTGGCTGCTTCATGCTGCCCGCAACGCCGCTGTACAGCAGCATTTCTCTCGGTGATACCGTCTGTGGCCAGATCAACACCTACGCGACGGCCGCCGATCCCACCCTGTTCAACACCGACACCGACTGGTGGCAGTTCACCGTGACCGAAACCACCGAAATCGAGTTCACCCTCGACTTCTCCGGTCACGGCGGTTCGACCTTCGGCGTCCTCGGCAACGACTGCAACAACCTCACCTTCCTTCCCGGTGCCGGTTGGAACGTTCCGCTTGCCGCGGCTCCCTTCTCGTTCAGCATCCAGGTGGCCCCCGGCACCTACAACATCTTCATGCGAACCCTGAACGGTCAGGGCCTCGTTCCCGATGGCTACCCCTACACCATCAGCATGGCCGTCGCCGGCCAGACCCCGGGTGCCTGCTGTCTCCCCGACGGCTCCTGCGTTGACACCATCGAAGCCGATTGCGATGGCCTCTTCAACCCGAACCTGGACTGCACCGAAGTGACCTGCCCCACCATCGACGAATGCCCCGATGGCGCGACCATCGAAGGCTTCTTCGGCGGCGAGAACCTCTTCGACGGCTACGACGACTCCCTGAACTCCGGTTGCAACGCTCCCGGCGGCAAGGCGTTCGACGGCTTCGCTCCGCTGAACTGCGGCGACACCGTCTGCGGCACC
Organism: uncultured bacterium; assembly: GCA_965652425.1. GTDB lineage: Bacteria > Planctomycetota > Phycisphaerae > Phycisphaerales > UBA1924 > JANSXG01. Next base: position 12,776 of record CBFGVX010000078.1, read on the forward strand.
TCCGGTGTCTTCACCAACTCCGCCGGCGGCACCGTCCGCGACCAGGACTGGTTCCGTTTCGATACCGCCCAGGACATCAATGTCTCCATTGACTACTCCGCGGCGTACGACGGCACCATCGTGCTGCTCCGCCTCAACTCCGATGGCACCTGCCCCGCCGACCTCAACAGCAACATCATCGCAACGGCGAGCGTTCTCGCCGGTGGCACCACCACCCTGACCGCGACGATCGCACCCGGTGCGTACACCATCTTCGCTCAGGCGACCACCTTCGATACCTTCTTCCTGAACCTGCCGTACCAGTGGACCATCACCACCTGCGATACGAATGTTCCCCCCACCGGCTGCTGCTTCAGCGACGGTTCCTGCCAGGATCTGCTCCCCGGTGCGTGCGAAAGCGCCGGCGGTAATGTCCAGCAGGTTGCCTGCGCCGAAGTGACCTGCCCGGTCATCGCGGCCAACGATACCTTCGAGGGCGCTCTGCCCGTCAACTGTGGCGATACCTGGGTTGCTGACCTCACCACCGCCTCCCCCGGCGGCGTCGAGTTCCCCTTCTCCTGCGGTATCGGCACCGGCCACACCAACTCGCTGTGGTACTCCTTCGTCGCTCAGGACACCTTTGCCACCGTCACGACCTGTGGTGTCGGCAACGCTGCTCCGGCTGACGATACCACCATCGATGTCTACTCCTTCGACGGCACCAACCTCACCGAAGTTGGCTGCGGCGAGGACTCCTGCACCGCTGCCGGCGGTGGCGCGTTCCTCACCACGGTCGATCTCAACGGTCTGACCGTTGGCGAAACCTACTACATCCGGATCGCCGCTTGGGGTACCGGTGATGTCGCGGCGTACAATGTCGAGCTCATCTGCGAAGCCCCCTTCATCGCCGAGAACGATGTGTTCGAAGGCGCGATCGCCGTGGCTTGCGGCGACAGCTTCACCGCTGACCTCACCACCGCGACCCCCGGCTTCGACAGCGACGGCTTCCCCTTCGCCTGCCGCTTCGGAACCCCCGGTGGCACCAACACGCTGTGGTACTCGTTCGAAGCGACCGATACCGTCGCGACCATCACCACCTGCTCCAGCGTTGCTCCCGCTGACGACTCGATCATCGACGCCTAC
>CBFGVX010000079.1:0-13660 GCA_965652425.1 uncultured bacterium
GGGATCTGGGAATGCCGAGCTGAGGGCAACCTGCGGGGTTGGAGTTACAGCTACGAACTGCTCCGGGATGGCCAGAAACTGACCGGCATCCTCGACCCCTGGGCCACCTTGGTTCGCGACCACGCCGCCTACATCGAGGCCGAGGACAGCCCGGTCACAGGCAGGCCAGTTCTCGATCCGAAGGACGCGGTGATCTACGAGATACATGTCCGCGATTTCACGCGCTCCCGTTCGAGCGGTGTGAATTCGAACTGGGCGGGCAGGTACCTCGGACTGACCGAACCCGGAACGCGCGTGCCGGGAACCGATGTACGCACCGGGCTGGATCACATCGTGGATCTGGGTGTGAATGTGGTGCAGCTCATGCCGGTGCACTCGTTCAGTCTTCCCTACAACCCGGTGTACGAGTGGGGCTACATGCCCAACGACTTCAACGCCCCGCACGCGGGGTACGCGTCGAGCGTTGAGCTCGAGGCCCCGATCCGCGAACTGAAACAGATGGTCTCGGCTCTGCATGAGGCCGGACTGCGGGTGACGCTCGATGTGGTCTACAACCACACGGCCGAGTCCTGGGCACGGGTCGAGAGCGGCCGGCCCTTCGCGATGAAGCTGCGCAACATGATGGCCCTCGCCCCACGCTCCTACTACCGCTTCAAGGATGACGGCACGCCGTGGAACGGCTCGGCCTGCGGCAATGAGTTCGCCAGTGAAACGGAGATCGGTCGGCACTTCATCCGCGAATCCTGCCGCTACTGGGTCGAGCGGTTCGGGATCGACGGGTTCCGCTTCGACCTGATGGGGCTGATCGACGACGAGACGATGGAGCTGATCGCCCAGGACCTGCACGCCATCGACCCGACGATCATGGTCTACGGCGAACCGTGGGCGGCGGGACCGACACCGATCGAGATCAACAGCAAGGGCAAGCAGCGCTCGCGCGGCTGGGGCGTGTTCAACGACGAGATGCGCGATGCACTGCGCGGACAGGTGTTCGATCTCAACGACCCCGGTTTCCTGACCACCGGAGCGGATGTCGACCGGCTGCGCAAAGGCATCGTCGGTTCGATCGAATCCTTTGCGGATGAGCCGGTCGAGGCGATCAACTACATCGAGTGCCACGACAACCACACGCTGGTGGACCGCCTGCGGGAAACAGCGACGAAGCTGCAGATCCCCGCGGATGAGAACCTGCTGCTCTCCATGTCGGCCCTGGGGATCATCGCCGTGATGACCGCCCAAGGCATCCCTTTCGTGCACTGCGGGCAGGAGTTCGGGCGCAGCAAGGGCGGGCACGACAACACCTACAACCTCGGCGACCGTTTGAACAATGTGGACTGGGCGGTGAAGGATCGGAATCACCGGCTGTATCGCCACTACCGCGAGGCGATCGCGCTGCGCTCGTCGCACCCGATGTTCCGCCTGGGCTGCGCCGAACTCGTGCGAGAGGCCGTGAAGTTCCTCGATACGGACCTCGGGATAGCGCTGCCCGGCGGAGTGCTCGCGTACGAGATCACCGACCCGCCGCTCCGTGATGGTGAAACCCGCGAAGCGGATTCATGGAATCGGTGCGTCGTCGCGCTCAACGGCTCGCCGATCCCTGCCGAGGTCGTCCTGCCGAAGGGCTCCTGGCGCGCGGCGATGCAGGACGGCGCGTTCGGTCGGACTCCGGCCCATCGCAAACCCGCCAAGGTCGGTTCATCGGTGCGCGTGCCGGCGCACGCCGCGGCGATCGTTTACGAAGAGCGCGACTGATCCCGGCGTGGCTTTCGGATCTCTTCGGGCAGGGCCTGCCACGCGCGGTGCATGTCCTCGGCGGTCTTGCCGAAGACGCCGATTCCGCCGTGTTCGCGATAGCGCCGGTAGCCGAGCATGGCGAACACCTCGTGAGCGAGCAGTCGAGCGACGCGGGGGTTGACCACGAAGGCGTCGACGGGCGCTTCGGATTTCGCGATGCCGGGGAGCAGATGGATCAGTTTGTGCAGCTTGAGGGGGCGAAGCAGCTTGGAAAGCCGCATGAAAGTGCGGCTGGCCCGGCGGGCGATGAAGAACCCGTCCTCGCCCAACGGCTGATACAGAGGCATGAACAACCAGCCGGACATGGGTGCGCGGATGGTCCCGGAGGCATCGCCGGCGAGCAGCTCGCCCCGCTGCACCGGGTGGAAGTTGCTGAATCCTTTGCGCATCTTGAAGCCGTCTTCGGGAGAAACCGAGTGGCGGGCGCGGGCTTCGAGCATGCGAGGCAGGCCCGCGGCGAACGGCTCTAGAGTGCCTCGCGCCTGCGCGATCCGCTGCGAGAATACGGCGGGATCGATGGCGCCGATCTCGGCCAGCAGCAACCAGATCGCCGCCTCGTGACGCTCGATGGAGGCGGGGTCGTCGTGCTGGCCCGCCTCAAAGATCATGGCGGCGTCGCCGACGGTGTTGAACCAGTCGGGAAGGATGCCTCGGATCATGGCTTCGAGACCGAGCACGGCGGTCACCGGGATCGCGCGGGCGAGTTCCCTGACGCGCACGATGTCCTCGACGGCAAGGAACGGGCGGCTGCTCGCGCTGGTGGTGTGCAGATCCAGCAGGACGGTGCTGCCTCGGCTGCGCAGAACCGCATCGGTGATCTCTTCGGCGAGTTCACGCTGCTGCTGCTGCTCGGTGGTGACCGGGTCGCCGCGTTCACTGCGTGCGAAGGTCTGGTCGACCTCGGCGGGGGTCCAGAGCCGGTTCAGATCGGTATCGATGAATCGGACGCCGGACCGCAGGGCGGGCACATTCCCGGCCAACGCGAGCAGTTCGCCTCGGAAGCTGCCGGGGTGACGCTCTCGCACCGATTCCAGAGACTTGAGCACACGGATGGCGGCGTGGACGCCGCTGGGCTCGTTGCCGTGCTGCCCGGCGACGACGATCAGGGTTGGTCCCGGCGGCGACGGTGTGGCGGTTGAGGGTCCGCCTATGCGTCCGATAACACGCTCGATATTCGCGAGCATTCCCGCGGGCAATCGATTGGGATCGCCGGGTGCCTCGGGGGGCATGACCGGGATTGGCATATCGCTGGAAGGGGGCACGATTTGAAATCCTGCCCGGCCTCGATGGGAGCCGGGAGGGAGATCGTAGCGGGAATGTCAGCTCCCCGCGGTCAGTTCGGAAAGCGGGTCCACGGGCGGTTCGTCAGACAGAAACCGCCTCAGCAGCGGCTCGGCAAGCTGCACGATGTCGTGCTCGGTGAGGATGCCCACGAGCTTGGAATCCCGCACCACGGGCAGGCAACTGATGGAGTTGGTCTGCATCAGCTCGATGGCCTCGATCGTGGGAGTCGAGGGCGTGACGGTGATCACCTTGGTTGACATGATCGCACTGACCGGCACCGATTCGGGACGACCGTCGGAGTTCAACCGGGCAAGGTGGCGCAATACCGCGCGGTGCGAGACGAGGCCGACGAGGTTGTGGTCGTCGTCCTCGACGGGGATATGGCGCACATGCTGCCAGTCCATCAGAGAGGCGGCGAAGTCGATCACATCCGACTCGTGCACGGTGAACAGATCGGTGGTCATGATCTGGCCCACGCTGCGCATGTTGCTGGAGCGCGGGGCGGTCTGATCGCTGCTGATTGTCGGCCACTCGTGCACCGGGCGGCCGGCCACCTGGTTGATGCTGATGGCCTCCGAGAGCACGGCCATCCGCTCGGCACGGGTGCCGGTGTTCGCGAGCCGAGAGAAGGAATCGAGCATCCACCGCGCGCCGGTGACCCCGGATCCGACGCGCTGCTCGATGACTTCGAGGTACCGCTCGACATCGTCCGCATCAATTCCCGCAGTCAACAAGCCGCGCCGAGCCATCGGCAGCAGGCGGAGCGCGATCAGTTCCCGCGCAGGGATCTGCCCCATGCCCGGCCACGAGAACTGGGCATCAAGACCGTGCGTCGCCGCTTCCACGAAATTCGATGCGGCATCTTCGAAGCGCATGTGGTCGGCCATGTTGCCGTGCTCGTCGACCACGGCACGCATCAAGCCGAACCAGAACGCGGCATTGGCCACCTCGTCCATCGGTGTCGGGCCGGATGGCAGGATGCGGTTCTCGATGCGGATGTGAGCCCGCCGCTTGCCGTCGGGGCCGATGGCGGTGCCGTAGCAGGCCCGGTTCCAGCGGTAGACCGTGCCGTTGTGGAGCATGAGGCAGCTGAGTTTCGGTGCCTCGCCGCGCTCGATGACCTGCATCGGGTCCTCATCGGCCTGCGTGGAGAACAGCGGCTTGAACCGAGCGAGGTCCTCCTTGAAGATTTCGAGCACGCTCTCCCGAACCCACCCGTGGCCGAACGACACGCGCGGCGGGAAATCGCGCAGGTCGGACCCGACCGTGCGTGTGTCGACGGACTGCTGGAAGAGCGCGATGCGGGTTTCCTGCCAGAGTCGCTTGCCGAAGAGGATGGGCGAGTTCGCCGCGGCGGCCATGACCGGCCCGGCGACGGCCTGCGCGGCGTTGTACTTGATGGCGAAATCCTGCGGGCTGACCTGGAAATGGACCTGGAAGCTGGTGTTGCAGGCCTCGAGCATCATGGAATCGTGGTTCACGATCAGCTCATCGCGGCCCTTGATGCGCAACTCGTATTGCCCGCCACGCAGCGCGTTGAGGGCGTCGTTGAGGGCCCAGTAGCGCGGCCGATCGGTCAGGTTTCGGAGGGTGAGGTCATCCTTTTCAAGGGAAGGAAGGATCCCGACCATCATGACCTCTGCATCGTGGCGGTGGGCGGCGTACCGGGTTTTATCGAACAGCTCGGTGATCCTGCGCTCGAGGTCGGACAGGCAGGAACCGCTGAACTCCAGAGGATCAAGGTTGAACTCGATGTTGAACCGACCGAGTTCGTGCGTGAAGCGTGGATCACCATCCAGTTCGGCGAGAATCTCTTCGCAGAGCGGGGCCGGACGCCAGTCGCGCCCGACGATGACCAATTCCTGCTCCGCCCCGATGCGGTTGATGCCCGATTCGATCTGACCCGAACTCAGCAGGCGCTCCAAGGCCCGGAGGTCGCGCAGGACCGCCTGCATGAAAAGGCGGCGCTCCTGCCCGTCGAATTCGGCTTTGATGTCCTGCACACCCACGCTGGAGCACCTCCCGGGCTCTCGGCCCGCTGCGATTGTCGGGCTTCGTGTGGCCGATGCAAGCACAAAGCACAAAATTGCAGGATGATTGCTTCGCGACGGGTCCGAATCCGCCTTAGATAGGTTCGTCGAGCGTGACCCTGAGCTTGACCACTCCGCTGGGCCGGGCAACCTCCACCAGCACGGTATCACCGACCTCGTAATCGGCGAGTATGTTCAGAAGGTCGGCGGGGACCAGCACCGGCTTGTCGTCGATCGAGATGATCACATCGCCCAGGGTGATCGATCCATCGGATTTCCGCGTGGTGGGGCGCAGCCCGGCCCGTGCGGCAGGGCCGTCCTCGATCAGTTCCAAAACGAGCACCCCGCGGGCGATGCCCAGTTGCCGGGTCTGACCATGGGGCAGGAATCGGATGCCGATGGTCGGCGTCGTCACGCGACCGGTGCGGATCAGGGATGGCACGATCCGGCGGACCGTGTCGGCGGGAACCGCGAAACTGATGCCCGCGCTCGCCCCGCTGGGCGAACGGATAGCGGTATTCACGCCGATCAGCCGCCCGGAGGAATCGAGCAGCGGGCCACCGGAGTTGCCGGGGTTCACCGCGGCGTCGGTCTGGATCACATCGTAGATGGTGCGACCGTTGAGCGATTCGATCGTCCGCCCGAGCGCGCTCACGACCCCGGCGGTCAGGGTGCGGTCAAGACCAAACGGGTTGCCGATGGCGTAGACCGACTGGCCGACTCGCAGGGCCTCGGAATCCCCCACCGGCGTGGAACGCAGCGTGAGGCCGTCGGGATCAACCTTCAGCACCGCCAGATCCTTGTCCGGCGCGGTACCGACAACCTCGGCTGGCCTAGTCTGGCCGTCGGAGAAGGTCACATTGACGCGGGTGGCGGCCCGGATCACATGAAAATTCGTCACGATGTGGCCGTCTTTGTCCCAGACGAAGCCGGACCCGGTGCCGGATCGGACATCGCGGAATGCCCCGAAGACATTGCGGACCACCACATCCTGCTCGGTGGCGACGAAGACGACGCTCGGCGTGGCCTCCTCGAACAGCCGCACGACCCGGAGTTCCGCGTCGGTGAGTTGCCCCTGAACCACGATGGGCTGCGCGATGGCCTCGCTCTGACGGGGGCTTTGAAGGAAGGCCCCAAGGGCGATGCCGATGGCCAGAAAAGCCGCGGCGGGCCAGAGATATTCGAACCGGGAACGGGGGCTTGCATGCTGCATGGGGGAGAAGTCCTCTTGAGACAGGTCGGCAAATTCGTGTCCGAATGGGGGCGGAGGCCCATTCGGAGTCTACGGCGTGGAATTTCGCAGGTCACGCGTCCGAATTTCGGTCGGATCGGACACGATGTTGGTAGGGAATCCGCGCATAATGCACTCGCTCAATTTCCCAAAGAGGGCTACGGCGATGGTGCCGCGAACCCCGGAGGAGGGCGATCGATGAGCGAGTTCCTGTTTGACAACGGTGCGGCGTGGTTCAGTGTTCCCGCGCTGATCGGCACGCTGTTCTTCGCGATCCGGATCGTCATGACCCTCATCGGCTTGGATTTCGACGACGGGGGCGGAGACGCCGGGGGCATGGATGTCGGCGACGCCGGGCTCGAAGAGGGTATCGATCACGCCGAATCGACCTCGGTCTTCAAGTTCCTGTCGATCCAGACGATCACGGCGTTCGCCATGGGCTTCGGCTGGGGAGGGCTGCTGGGGATTCGGACACTGAATCTCGGCATCCCCGAGTCGGTGGGTATCGGGGTGCTTCTGGGCATCGCGTTCGCCTGGTTCGTGGTCTGGTGCTTCAAGTTGATCTACTCGCTCGAGTCCTCGGGGAACATCTCGATCCGGGACGCGATGCACAGTGAGGGCACCGTTTCGTCGACCATCGAACCCGGGCGCACGGGTCGGGTCCGCCTGACCATCGGCGATCGCCAGCGGGCCTTCGCCGCGATCACCGAGGGCGAATCGCTCTCGACCGGGACGCGGGTGCGCGTGACCAAGATCAACAACAACCAGACCGTGACCGTCGTCCGGGCCTGAACCTGACACACACACCGGCGCGATGATGCACCGGGCTCTTTTCTCGGAGGAGACCTACATGCTGAACACCCTGGCCGCCGGACGATCCGGCGTGGACACTTCGGCGATCGTGCCGATCATCATCGTCGGCTGCGTCCTGCTGCTGCTGTTTTTCATCATCATCATCCTCGTCAAGCAGTACAAGCGCTGCCCGTCGAACCGGATCCTCGTTGTGTACGGACGAGTCGGGGGCAAGCGTGCTTCGAAGTGTCTGCACGGTGGCGGCACCTTTGTGGTCCCGCTGATCCAGGACTACGCCTACCTCTCGCTCGAACCGATCGTCATCGACATCCCGCTGGACGGGGCGCTGTCGCTGAACAACATCCGCGTCAATGTGCCATCGACCTTCACCGTGGGTATCGCGACCGACCCGGTGCTGATGAACAACGCCGCGGAGCGTCTGCTGATGCTGACGACGCAGCAGATCCGCGATCAGGCCCAGGACATCATTCTGGGTCAGCTTCGTCTGGTGATCGCAACCCTGTCGATCGAGGAGATCAACAAGGACCGCGAGAAGTTCATGGGGCTGATCAACGAGAATGTGGCGCACGAGATCAACAAGATCGGCCTCGAACTGATCAACGTGAACATCCGCGACATCACCGACGAATCGGGCTACATCACGGCCATCGGCCAGCGTGCCGCGGCGGAAGCCATCGAACGCGCGAAGGTCGAGGTCGCCGAACAGGTCCGCGACGGTGCGACCGGCGAAGCGATCGCGGTCCGCGAGAAGACCGTCAATGTGGCTCGCGAAAACGCCGCGGCGGTCGAGGGACAGAAGCAGGCCGAGCAGCGCCAGCGCATCGCGGTGGCGGCGCTCGAAGCCGAAGCGCAGACCGGTGAAGCGGAATCGAAGCGGAACCAGGAGATAGCGATCGCCGAACGCCGGGCAGAGACGGTCGCCGCGAGCAAGCGGGCCGAGCAGGACCAGCGCATCAAGGTCGCCGACGCCGAGGCCAAAGCCGTCACCGGCGAGAACACCTCCAAGGAAGCGATCGCCTCCAGTACCGCGCAGCTGCGCGAGATCGAGGCCGAAGCGAACCGCCGGGCGCAGGTCGCCGCGGCGAACGCACGCGAAGCCGCGCTGCGGGCTGAACGCGAAGAGGAACTCGCACGACTCGCCAAGGAAGTGCTGGCACCTCAGGAGATCGAGAAGCAGAAGATCGAAATCGCCGCCGAAGCCGAAGCCGAGCGCCAACGGCGCATCGCCCGAGGCGAAGCCGAGGCCACGCTGGCCAAGTACGAGGCAGAGGCCGAGGGTGTCCGAAAGGTGCTCGAAGCGAAAGCCGAGGGTTACCGCCAGCTCATGGCCGCCGCTTCCGACAACCCGCAGATCGCCCCCACACTGCTGCTCATCGAGCAGTTGCCCGAACTGGTCAGAGAGCAGGTCAAGGCCATCTCCAACCTTCGCATCGACAAGATCACCGTTTGGGACAACGGTCGCAGCGGCTCGCAGATCGAGGGCAAAGGCGGCGCGAAAGGCGCGACCGCGGACTTTCTGTCCGGACTGATCGGCTCGTTGCCCCCGGTGCACGAACTGGCCGAGCAGGCCGGGATCGACCTGCCCGGCGCACTCGGCAAGGTGTCCAAAACCGCACCCGAGAAACCCACGAGCAAACCCGTCAGCGACAGCGCAGGCAACGCCTGATCCTGATCCATGCCTCTCTCTCGACCACGCCCGGAGCCACGCTCCGGGCGTTTTCGTTTGCCTCCATGACGCAAGCGGGCGAGACTACGCACCCTGAGTGTGCGTGGCGTTGTCCCGAACACGATCGACCGCCAGTGGAGGAGCCCGGTTGTCCGTCGCCGCCGTGATCGTCCTGTGTGTGGTGGTTGGCGCGGTGCTGTTGCTCGCGTTCACCCGGATCGCGACCGATGCCGTGCTGATGGCGGCTCTGACAGTCCTGCTGATCTGCCCCGTTCCGGGGGATTCCGGATGGCGGATCGGCCTGATCGGCCCGGAAACCGCGCTCTCGGGGTTCAGCAACACCGGTCTGGCCACCATCGCCGTGCTGTTTGTGGTCGTGGCCGGGCTTCGCGAAACGGGAACCGTGGACTGGATCGGCGCGCGGCTGCTGGGTCACCCACGCGGGCTCACCATGGCATTGACCCGGATCATCCTCCCCGTCGGGGGCATGAGCGCGTTCCTCAACAACACCCCGGTCGTCGCGATGATGATCCCCGCCGTCTCGGACTGGGCCAAGCGGCTGGGGCTGACACCGTCCAAGCTGATGATCCCGCTCAGTTACGCCGCAATCCTCGGTGGGACATGCTCGCTGATCGGCACCAGCACCAACCTGGTCGTCAGCGGCATGGTCGACGCGACGGGCGAGTACGACCCGATCGGCCTCTTCGAGATCACGAAGATCGGTCTTCCCACCGCGATCATCGGCGGCCTGTTTCTCATCTTTGCCGGACCGAAGTTGCTCCCCGACCGCGGCTCGACCAAACAGGCCCTCTCCGACCCGCGCGAGTACACGCTCGAACTGATCGTCCCCAAGGGCAGTCCGCTCGACGGAAAGTCGATCCAGCAGGCCGGGCTGCGCAACCTGCCGGGCTGCTTTCTCGTCGGCATCGAGCGGGAAGGTGAGCCGATCGGTCCCTCCGACCCCGGGCAGGTCCTTCGCGCTGAAGATCGACTGCTGTTCGCCGGCATCGTCGAATCCATCCGGGATCTCCAGCGCATCCGTGGACTGGAGCCCGCAACCGATCAGGTGTTCAAACTCGATGCCCCCCGCTACCGGCGTCGTCTCTTTGAGGCGGTCGTCGGCTCGGCCGGACCGCTGGCGGGCAGAACGCTCAAGTCGACCGGGTTCCGTCACGAATACAACGGCGTAGTGCTGGCGATCGCCCGCAGCGGCATCCGCCTCCGAGGCCGTCTGGGCGATATCACGCTCAGGCCCGGCGACACCCTTCTTGTCGAGGCCGAAGCGGGTTTCCACGAGCGATACCGCGACACCCGTGACTTCCTGCTGGTGAGCTCTCTGGATGACTCGACCCCCCGGCGCCACACGCGGGCTCCGCTTGCGCTGGCGATCCTTCTGGCCATGGTCGCGATGGTCACCATCGGTTGGCTGAGCATGCTGCAAGGGGCGCTTCTCGCCGCCGGCGCGATGATCCTGACCCGTTGTTGCACGGTCACCGAGGCGCGCCAGAGCGTCGACTGGTCCCTGCTCATCGTGGTCGGCGCAGCCCTCGGCCTCGGACAAGCGATGGACGAAACGGGCGCGGCGAGCGGTGTCGCAAACGCGGTCGTGAACATCGCCGGCACGAACCCGTGGATGGTTCTGATCGCCGTCTATCTCGTCACATCCCTGCTCACCGAAGTCATCACCAACAACGGCGCGGTCGCACTGGCCTTCCCGATCGCCTACTCCCTCTGCCAGACACTCGGAGTCGACCTGATGCCTTTTGTCTTCGCGATCATGATGGCCGGCTCGGCCAGTTTCGCGACCCCGCTCGGGTACCAGACCAACCTCATGGTCTACGGCCCGGGCGGATACAGGTTCTCGGACTTTCTCCGCATCGGCATCCCGATGAATCTCCTGCTCGCCCTGATCGCGCTCACACTCATACCGTTTATCTGGTCGTTCTGAACGACTTCCAACAGTTGTGCGGGTCATCGAAAATGCGTTTTCCGTACGGAATGCGCGAAAGTACCGGGTTTCACGCAACGAGCGCTCATCGACGGACCGAATCAGATGGCGGAGGCACTTCAGTCCGTCATGCCCGCAGCACCCGTACCATCCAACGAATCCCTGCGTCTCGCAAAGTTGCGATCGCTCGGCATCCTTGACACGGACTGCGAAGAACGGTTCGACCGGATCGCAAAGATCGCGGCCCTGATCACCGATATGCCGATCGCGGCAATCAGTCTGATCGACGAAAGACGGCAATTCTTCAAGTCGATCTGCGGTCTCGGCATCCGGGAAACAGCCCGAAAGTACGCCTTCTGCGCCCACACGATCCTCCGTGACCGGCCGCTGGTGATCGAGGACGCCGAGGTCCATCCTCTGGTCTGTGACAACCCCTTGGTCACCGGTGAGCCCGGCATCCGGTTTTACGCCGGCTCTCCTATTGTCGTCGACGGGCTGGCGATCGGTTCGCTCTGCGTGATCGATACGCAACCCCACAAACTCAGACCGGAGCAGATCGACGGGCTTCAGCAGCTCGCCGCCATCGCGTCCGACGAGCTCACCAGCCGATGCCTGCGCGTCAAGGCAGAAGCCAACACCCGCGCCAAATCCATGTTTCTTGCGAACATGAGCCATGAGATCAGAACACCCCTCACGGCCATTCTCGGGTACACCGAACTGCTTTCTGACTCCGCCTCTCCCATCGAACTGCACGCCGAAGCGATCGAAGCGATCGATCGCAACGCCAAGCACCTCCTCCAACTCGTCAGCGATGTGCTCGACCTCTCCAAGATCGAAGCCGAGCAGATGGGAATCGAGTCGCTCGAGGTCTGCCCCGCAGACATCGTTCGTGACGCAGTGGAAATGGTCCGCGTCAAAGCGCATCGCGTCGGCATTGAGGTCCACACTTCGATCAGTCCGAGCGCCGACACAACAGTGCTCAGCGACCCGACGCGCCTCCGTCAGATCGTCCTTAACCTCCTCTCCAACGCGATCAAGTTCGCCAACGGGAAGGATGTGCAAGTCGACCTCGATTGCGATGTCCGACCCGAGGGCGTCAGCGCCATGACGCTCAAGGTCCGTGATCGCGGCATCGGCATGACCGAAGAAGAGGCCTCACGCATCTTCGAAAACTTTCAGCAGGCCGACCTGTCCTCCACCCGTCGCTACGGAGGAACCGGGCTGGGACTCTCGATCGTCCGGCGACTCGCCGACATGCTCGGAGGCACCGTTGCCGTCGAAACCGCTCCGGGACAGGGCAGCGAATTCACCGTCAGCATGAGCCTCCCCCTCGCCACCTCGACGACCAGATCAATCCGCAAGTGCTCAGAAGACCGCTCCGACCCCAACGCTCTCGCCGGCCGACGCGTGCTCCTCGCCGAGGACGGGCCGGACAACCAGCGGCTGCTCTCGCACTTCCTCCAGGCGGCGGGCGCCTCGGTCACGCTCGCCGGCAACGGCGCCGAAGCTCTCGAAGCGCTCCGGAACGTGACGCTGCCATTCGACTGCATCGTCATGGATATCCAGATGCCGATAATGGACGGTATGGAAGCAACGAGGAGAATCCGTGCTGCGGGGCATCGCACGCCGATCCTGGCCCTCACCGCCAATACACTCGTTGAGAACATGCACCATTGCCTCGAGGCCGGCTGCGACGGGTACGCCAACAAACCTCTGGCCAGAGATAAATTCATCGGGCATATTCGCGGCATGATCGACCGATCGCTCAGCGCCGCCGCGTGATCAGCGTCGCGTATAATCGGCCAAACGCCAGATACAGCGCAGCACGATCAACCGGCGACGAGCAGTCCGAATGAAGCCAGATATCGAACAGCACCTCGACGAGCCGATCCGCGGCTTCGTCCGACGCACGAAGTCCACGCTCCGCTCCGATCTCACCGTTGGGCAGGCGCTCGAAGACCTGCGCAGCAGGGGTATCGATGAAGGCATCGTCTACTTTTATGTGCTCGATGATGAACAGCGCATCGTCGGCGTGATGCCGACCAGATCACTGCTGCTGAGCGATCCGGAAGCCAAGCTCATCGATGTGATGCGCAAGGGCGTGGTCTCCTGCCGCTCGGACCGGCCCCTGTGGGAAGCCATGTCGATGTTCGCCGTGCACCGCTACCTCGCCCTGCCAGTGGTCGACGAGAACGACCGCTTCGAGGGCGTCATCGATGTCAAGCTCTACTCCGAAGAAGCCGAGGACATGGCCGCAGCGGAACACGAGGCCGATGTCTTCCAGATCATCGGCGTCTGGATCGAGCAGTACCGGGGCGGCGGCGCGCTCAAGGCCTACCGCATCCGCATGCCCTGGCTCGCCTGCAACCTCATCGGGGGCCTGCTCAGCGCCACCATCGCGACCGTCTTCGGCGCGGTCCTGGAACAGGCCATCGTCATCGCGGCGCTCATTCCCCTCGTCCTGACCCTCTGCGAATCGGTCTCGATCCAATCGCTGACACTCGCCATCCAGTCGATGCACGCTTCGAAAGTCAATATCCGACAGATACGCAAGCTCGCCCTGCGCGAGGGTGCCGTCTCGCTGCTGCTCGGGCTGTCCTGCGCCATCCTCGTCGGCGCCGCCGCGCTCGCCTGGACCGGGTTCGGCCCGGCGGTCCGCGTCATTGCGGGCTCCATCCTCGTCGCCATGTGCATCGCCGCGGTGCTCGGCCTCCTGGTTCCGCTGACCCTGCACCTGGCCAAGCTCGACCCCAGGGTCGCCGCGGGACCGCTGGTGCTGATGCTCGTCGATGTCACGGCGATGCTGGTCTACCTCGGACTCGCCCATTTCGTGCTGTACACGCCCTGACCGACCCGTGGCCGGGTTCCGGTCGATCCGCGGTGCGGATATGGTG
>CBFGVX010000080.1:0-13442 GCA_965652425.1 uncultured bacterium
TTTGGTGGCACTGGTCTCTGACCAGTGCATGCACCGGTCGGAGACCGGTGCCACCCCCTGACCCCTCCGGTATCCTCCCCCCATGACCACCACCCACCTCGGCATCTTCCTCGCCACCATCGGGGCCATCCTCGTCGGCACCGGCGTCCTCCACGCCCTGCCCAGGCTCGGCTCACCGGGCCGCAAGCTCTCCGAGGCCCTCTGCCGCGCCCCGCTGCTGGACCTCGCCATCACCTACTTCCTCATCCTGCCCGGCGTCGCCGGCGCCATCGCCGCCGGCTGGCTCGGCCTCGCCGTCGCCATCGCCGGGCAGATCGTCGCCCTGCAGCTCTGGGTCTGGGCCCACGAGTTCGCCCACCCCGAGGCCCGCAAGGGCCCGCGCATCGTCAAATCCCTCAACAAGGTCGTCGGGCGCTGGCGCAACCACCTCGCCCTCTGGGTCACCGCGCTCGCCGTGCCCCTCTTCTGGATCGTCCGCCTCGTCGAGATCGTCGTCTACCCGCCCCTCACCGTCATCGTCGGCCTGCCCCGCTACCGCACCGCCGACTGGGTCAACCTCTCCCGCCACAAATTCCGCGGCCTCGTCGGCCACGACCTCATCTGGTGCCTCTACTGCGACTGGATGACCGGCGTCTGGTCCCTCGGCTCGGAGATGCTCCGCAATGTCGAATCCTTCTGGTGCCCCATCCGCTTCGACAGCACCAAGAAATGCGAAAACTGCCGCATCGACTTCCCCGACATCGACGGCACAAGCAAAACCCCCGGCTGGGTCCCCGCAAACGCCACCATGGCCCAGGTCAGCGCCCTGCTGGAGCAGCAGTACGGCCGCAACCAGGAAAACAGCTGGTTCGGCCACCCGGCCCGCCTGACGGTGGAGGGCAGGGAAGTGGGGCAGACCGGCTCGAACTAGCCGCGACCGGAAGGGAGCGGCTTCCCCTCCGGGTGGCGTGGTCTTCGCGAAGCGAAGCCCACGAGGCAGTTTCTTGTCACGGTATCGAATTACACCAAAACGGGAGAGGATATGTACGCAAAATTGTATGTCATCGTGATCGCAGCTTTCATCCACTTGATTCCATCATCTGGTGAATCAATTGCCGGTCAAGAACACCAGGAGTACTGCTTCGAATATATTACTACAAGAACACCTAGGGATACAGGCGAACTGTACGCGAGAAATGAGTCGCTAGCGTTCGTTACCATGTTTACGGCGGTCGGCAAAATCAATATCGAGAGTTCTGTCTACAACGAAGAGGACAGAACGCATCACCTTGCGGGCAAAGTTGAACTGCATGCTGTAATTTCGCAAGGCAAGGCCGTTGCATTTGACGGCGAGCACTGGCATCGAGTTTACTCTTTTGAGGTTAAGGTTTCGCCAGATAGGACCGGACATCAAGATCTGGTTTTGAGGTCCGGTGATGACAATGAAGTATCACACAATGCACGCGTCGTGTCGATAATTTACCAGACAATACGGCCCTTATCGCTTAATCCGTCGGCCGATCTCGATGGTGCAAGGGAAACTTTGAGTTCTGGCGACATTCGCACACACATAGACACATCGCATACCCCCAAGCGCCGAGACGGTCGACCCCAAGTTGGTGAAAACCACGCTTGCCATGGCTGGATCTCACGCCCTGGCGAGTTTTTGCCGAGAGAAGTGTACCGCTTCGAGGAGATTAATGTTCACGAAGCCCCGCTGCCGGTCACAATTCACATCAATTTTTATGCTAAGAAAGTATGATTGGATTTGTCGGCAATTTTCCTGTGATTTCTTAATATATGAATGATCGGCGGCGTGGTCTCGCCGGAGAAAGTTGGGCTCGGCCCTCGGAGAGCGCAACGCCCGGTCAGGAGCAGCCCGCATCCCAGTATGCTTCCGGCTGCAATGACGGCTCCTCGTGGGCTTCGCTGCGCGAAGACCACGCCACCCGGCAGCCCTCTGACAACACTTTGTCCCCCACCCCCAAAAAACCCAAACAAACCCCTTGACCCAAACAAAACCCGTGCGCATACTGCGGGCATGATCACCACCACACCCGCCCTCGACCCCCGCACCGTTGAAACCGTCCTCGTCGCCATCCTCGATCCCGAGGCCACCCTCCCCGCCGTCGCCCGCGCGGCGGGGATGAGCGTGGACGCCCTCCTCGAACTGCTCGAATCCCCCGAGATGAAGCCCAAACTCGAGCGCCTCCAGCGCGTCACCGACATGCGGGCCAAGCTCCTCGCCACTACCGCCGAGACCGCCGCGCTGGGAGCCTTGAGCGCCCACATGGTCGAGATCCACGAGAGCGAAGCCGAACGCACCAAACTCGCCAGCGCCCGCAAAGCCGCCCTCGCCAACAAAGACCGCGCAGCGATCGAGCGAGCCGACTCCGCCCTCGCCGAACTCGATGCCCGCTTCCGGAAGCGCACCGAAGCCGCCAAGAGCGCCCGAGCGACGCTCACCCATGCAAGGTCCAGAGCGAAGTCGCAGCCCACGCCATCGGAAGATTCCGTCCTTCTCCCCTCGAGGGAGAAGGTGGCCGCGTAGCGGCCGGATGAGGGGGCTTCTTTGGTGGCACTGGTCTCCGACCAGTGCATGCACCGGTCGGAGACCGGTGCCACCTCGAATACTCACCGCCGCCGCTGCCACGCCTCGCGCAGCCAGCCCACGCCGTCGATCGTCCGCTCGGCCTGATCCGCCGCGTACCGCACGAGCGCCCGCCGATCCAGCCCCGATTCCGAGTAGGTCCCCGTCAGACTCAGCTGCACCAACGGACCCGCGCCCGCGCTGAACGATTCCACCCGTCGCCACACGAGCGCGCACTCCAGCGCCCGCGTCGCCGCGCTCTCCTCGCTCAGCCCATCCACCCGCAACGCCATCTCCGCCAGCACGCCCGCGATCACCAGCCGCCCTTCCAAGCCATCGAGCACCGCCGCGGCTCGCTGCGCATCTTCCCGCTCCAGCGCGCCGATCGCCTCGGCCATCGCCTCGCTCAGTTCGTCCAGGCCCAGAACCCCCCGCACGCCCAGCGACGACCCGTCCCCCAACGCCTCGAACTGGGGCAGCGCGTCGAGCCGGTCCATCCCGCCCGTCGTCAGCACCATCACATCCGCCGCGCTCGCCACCATCCGGCGCAGGGTTTCCAGCGTGCGCTGCGCATCGAACCGCTCGGGATCCGTCGGCGCATCGCTCCCGCCCCCGATCAGCTCCATCGCCAGGCGCACGCGCAGCGCGCCCAGCCGCTCGTCGAGCAGCGTGCGCAGCGCGGGCGCCCACTCCGGCTCGCCCTCGCGTTCGACGGCCAGTTCCTCGGCCCCCGGCATTGAGCGGTACCGGGCCAGCGTGCGCACGATCGGCAGCACCCGCGCCCCCGCCGCGCGGTACCCCTCCCGGTCGCCCATCATCCGCAGGTCCCGTCGGAGCGCTTCGAGCGCGGGGAACGCCCCCGGCACCCCGGCCGTGTCCAGCTCCTGCTGCAGCACATCGACCCCAAGCAGCGATTCCAGCGACTCGACGAGTTCCGCGTGCGCGATCAGCGCACTCACCGTGTCCGGTGAGGCCATGCTCGACGGGTCGCCCACGATCGCGCTGATCGCCTCGATCGCGACGATCCGCGCTGACTGCTCCTGGGGCAGCAGGAACCGCCACGCGAACTGCAGCTGCGCCGACACCGCGCCCGCCGACGGCAGCGCAGCGCCCCGGACCACCAGCCCGAGCGATCGCTCCAGCGGCGTGAGCGTCAGCCCCAGCATCTGGGCGTCCTCGGGCGTGCGCAGCGTCAGCAGCATCGCCCGCAGGACCGGCTCCACGCGGCGCGCGGTGTCGCCCTCCAGAGCAGCGCACCGCTCGACCAGCGCCCCGATCCGCGCGAGCACGCCCAGCATCGCCTGCGCCCGCAGCGGATCGCGCACCGACGACCCGTCGATCAGGCACGAATCGAGCGCGCCGGGCAACTGCTGCGCCGCCGAGCGCGGGACGAACCGCTCCGTGGGCAGCAGCGCCAGGTCCAGCACGCCGCCGATCGCGTCGAGCCCCTCGATGCCGCGTTGTTCCAGCGCCGGGACCGAGCGCACGCCGTCGTACAGATCGATCAGTTCCCCGAGCCGTCCCGTGAACGGTTCAAGCGATTCGGGCAGTTCGGCCAGGCGCGTGCGCAGCGCCTCGGCGTCGATCGAGCCGCGATCCATCCGCAGCGAGGCGGGCGGGGTCGGATCCTCATCGCCCTCCGTGACCCGCGCGAGCTGCGCGAGATCGCCCAGCAGCCGCTCGGCCGATCGTCGCAGATCCGCATCGGTCGCCGCGGTCTGCGCGCTCGTGTCGAACCGGATCAGCCGCTCGCGCAGGCGCTGCCGGACTACCGGCGGGGTCTCACCCGACGCCGCGGCGGCCTCCGCTGTGCGAACCACGCCGATCAGCTCGTCCAGATGCCGCTCGATGGTGCGTGCGCCGAGTTCGTCGACCGGGTCGCCCGTTCGCGCCAGGCGCGAGGCCAGACTGATGATCGCCCGCTCGCGATCCGACTGCGCCCGCTCGCTCGCCGCGATGAAGCGCATCGCCAGCGCATCGGTGGTGCTCTGCTGCGGCTTGGGCACCGGCCCGAGATCCAGCGTCTGGGCGTGGCCGGCGCTCGCGAGCATGAGCAGAGCCGCCGAGATGACGCATCGTTTACCGGCCACGCAAACCCTCCAGCACGCGAGCGTACACCGCTTCCTGTTCGTCCACCATCCGCTGCGCGGCGTAGTCGACGCGGCACAGTTCCCGACCGGCATCGGCGAGCGTTCGCCGGAGATCCGCGTCGTCGAGCAACTTCCGCGCGGCGTCTCGCAACGCCCGAGCGTCGCCCGGCTGGATCAGCAGCCCCGTCTGACCGTCGATGCACACCTCGCCCGTCCCGTCCACATCGGTCGCGATGACCGGCACGCCGCTGATCATCCCCTGCACCACCGCCCGGGGCAGACCCTCGCGGTAACTTGGATGCACGAGGAGGTCCATCAGTTTCATCAGCCCCGGAACTTCCTCGGGCGGGACCATGCCGGTGATGACCACGCGATCGCGCAGGCCGAGTTCGTCCAGCCGCCGCTCCAGCGATTTCCGCAGCCAGCCGTCGCCGACCCAGAGCAGCTTCAGGTCCGGGCGCTCGCGCATGAGCGGGGCGAAGCCCTCAATCAGGTCCGCGTGGCCCTTCAGGTCGCTGATCCGCGAGACGGTGCCGATGACGAAGTCGTCCGGCGCAAGGCCGATGGCTTCGCGCTGTGCCGCTCGCTTCTCGTCCGAGATCGGCGCGAGGTAGGGCCCGGTTTCCATGCCGCTGCGGACCGTAACGAACTGCTCGGGGCGGCCGATGCCCGCGCCGAGGAACTGCTCGGTCATCGCGTCGCACACGCTGACGATGGCGTGGCACCGCTTCGCCGCGACGCGTTCCGCGGCGATGTAGATGGCGTTCCGCCAGAGCTTCTCGTACCGGTGGAACGGTGGCCCGTGGATGGTGTGGACCACGCCGAGCGTGCCGGCCGCGCCGCCGGCCTTCCACGCCGCGAGGCGACCGAGGATGCCGGCTTTGCTGGAGTGGGTGTGCACGATGTCGGGCCTGAGGTCGCGGATGAGTTGGGTCAGTTGCTTCAGGCAGCGCCGGTCGCGAATGGGCGACAGTTCGCGGACCAGATCGGTAACCTCGAGATTACAAATCTCGCGCCCTGCCGATGAACGCCAACTCGTGACGCGATTCAGCATCGACCCTTCCGGCCCGTAGATCGGGCCGTACGCCAGATGCACCTCGTGGCCGAGTTCCGTCTGCCCCTCGCACGACAGCACGACATTCTCCTGCGAGCCGCCGAGGATCAGGCGCGTGGAGATGTGGAGGATGCGCAGACTCATGGCGAGGCGGATCGCTGCGAAAGGACCCACTCCGGCGCATCGCCGAGCACGCCGTCCGGCTCGGGGTACTCGGCCCACATCAGGCACAGCCCTTCCGGCGGGAGCGTCGGCCCGGCCGCGCGCCGGTCCTTGGCTTCGAGGATCGCGGGGATGTCGCCGGGCTTGGTTTTGCCGATGCCGACCTCGACGAGCGTTCCCGCGAGGATGCGGACCATGTTGTAGAGGAAGCCGTCCCCGGCGACATCGATGTGCAGGTTGTGCTCATCGGTGCGCGTGACCGAGCAGTGGAACAGCGTGCGCACGGTGCTCTCGCGACCGTGGTGGGTCGAGGCCAGCGACTCGAAGTCGTGCGTGCCGACCATGTGCTGTGCCGCGGCGTGCATGGCCTCGTGGTCCACCTCCCGGCGCAGGTGGTACACCTCTCGGCGCTCCCAGAGCGGGCGGACGGGCGAGGCGTAGATCCGGTAGCGGTAGCCCTTGCGCACGCAGTTGGTGGTTGGGTCGAAGTCGTCGCGTGTGCGCACGCAGGCGGTGACCAGCACATCCTCGGGCAGGCGGCTGTTGATGGCGAGCATGAGCTTCTCGTCGGGCGGGCCGATGCGCTCGTCGGTGGTGGTGAACGCCGCGGTCTGGCAGCGGGCGTGGACTCCCGAGTCGGTGCGGCTGGCGCCCTGGACCTGGACGGGCTCGCGGATGACCGAGCGGACCGCCGCCTGGACCACGGACTGCACGGTGCGGAGCTCGGTGCGCGGTTTCTGGCCGGTCTCGGGGTCGGGCGCGGCTCCCTCGATGGGCTGGAACTGCTGCTGCCAGCCGTGGAAATCGGTGCCGTCGTAGGCGATGGTGAGGCGGTAGCGCACGGGTGGGAAGGGTAGCGGATCGGTTGGTTGTGGCGGAATCCGGCGGAGGTATGGCAAAAAAGCAGCAATCATGCCTTTTTGCAGATTTCCTGTCAAAGTCCGGAACCACAAGGGCTTATCGCACGAATTCCCTGTGGGAGAGAGAGGCCCGCGTGCTCCCGCCCGATGGATCGCCGGTTTGAGTTCCCGCCGGCGGCCGCTTGAGGGACGGAGCATTCCGGGCGAGCGCTCGCCGGCTCAGACCGGAGAGGGGGTGGTCGGCCTCCCTCCGATCGCAGGAGGTCGACGAGACGCGAGGCACGCCGCGTTCGAGAGGCGCGGCGTGCCGTTGAAATCCTCCACCCGCGGAGTGCCTTGGGGGGCACTCCCGGGTTTCTCAAAGGCCCGCATCCGGCACAGGGGATGCGGGCTTTTTCATGTGGTAACTGTGGATTGGGTCTCGCTCGCGAGACCTTCGGGGCTGCGCCGGGCTAAGTGGATGGTGTAGACGAGCCCGAGGTAGTACATGACCAGTTCTCTGAACTCGGACAGGTTCCCGTCCAGGCCGTAGCCGAGGTCGCGATCGTGCAGTTCGTGGGCGATGGTCCTGGTCAGCAGTGCGACCAACAGCACTAGGGGCATGAAGGGGTCGGGGAGGAAGTAGCGCACATACGGGTTGCGGGAGCGACCGAGCGCGAAGGGGGCCACGCCGAACACCAGGATCGAGAGAGTGGTTGAGACGGTTTTGAGCGTGGCTGTACGGTTGCCCACATTGTGGAGGTTGCGGATTTCCGCCGTGTTCTCCGGGCAGGTGTCTGTGAGAAGTTCGTACAAGTGCAGGCCGTAGTCCATCTCCTCGAGGAACAGGACAAGCCCGCCCATCGCGATAAACACCATGAAGACCCTCGCGAGGAGATTCTTCTGCCGGATCGCAGCGCCGATTGCGATCACGCAGATGGCCAGGACCATCAGATGCTGGAGATTCTCGAGCAGCCCGAACTCGCGCCGGGAGTTCATCGGGACCGCTTCGAAATAGGGAGCGACCACAATGGTTTCGAGCAGGCGGATGCCTGAGAAATACATCGTCAGCATCACAGCGGAGATGCTCATGGGTACCACGAAGTACCACAGCAGCCTTTGGCGGATCACCGATCGACTCCCGTCGTCACCCAGCGAACCCGGTCACGAGATCGCATCATGCCTCGGTCCGGCAGGGGTCGCTTGACGAGGTCCTCGGTGCCGATCGCTCTCGATGGAGCCCATGTCCGCACTCCGGACAGGACTTGGCGACCGTGTCATCGAGCGGATAGTCGCACTCCGGGCACATGCCGTGATGGCGCAGAGGCATCCATCGCTCGCTGAGCCATTCCGTCGCGAACAGAAGCAGTATTCCAGGCGCAACGATCGATAACCCGAGCGTAAGGACTGCGCTGTTGGCTTTCAGGCGACCGTTGACGGTCCCGGTATACCCGTGGCCCCGCAAAATCATTTCCACGAATGGGCCGATCAGCCACAGCACGCAAACAGCGAGACCGGCACAAATCATCAGCGATGCGATCCCGCGCAGCACGATCTGCATGTGCAGCCGCGCCCGTATCCGATCATCGATCCGGCTCATGCCCTCCTCCTTCCGTGGGAGTGTTCGGGCATCTGGAGCTTCCTCCGGCTCAATGCCCGAACAGGTTCACCTGTCCGAACATACCGACTTCCTCGAAGTAATCCAACGCTTCCTTGACGGATCCGAAGATTTTGGTCGCGGTCTCGGTGATGAAGGGCGAGGGGTTCTTCTTGGGTTTCCAGACGATGTACACCTCCTTGGTGTGCTCGAAGGCGTGCTGGAGTTCGCGTTCGACGCCCGAGGACAGGGCGGGGACGCCGCCGGGGAGTTCGGGGACGAGGGACACGATCATGTCGGACTGGTCGATGAGCTTGAAGTCGCGCATGTAGATCTGGCCGTCGATGTCGCCGGCGATATCGAGGACCTCGCGGACCTTGACCTTGAGGGGCGGCATGCCGCGCGAGCCGCCGTAGGCGTGGGGCTCGTAGGTGAGGAAGTCCTGACCGTCCTTCGCCGCGGCGATGGCCTGATCGAGCAGCAGCTTCTCGTCCACATCGGCGGGGTCGAAGGTGACGAAGTGCTTGGCGAGCGCGGCGCGGAAGTCCTCGATCTCCTTCAGCACATCGGGCATGTCCACGACATGGCTCATGGGGAAGCTGGGGTAGACCTTCTTGAGTTCCGGGCGGGTGATGAGCCGGAACATGGTGGGGGTGGTGCTGACATGGCGGCCACGGCTGACGATGTAGAAGGGCTTGTGCAGCGCCTGGGCGATGATCTCGGTGGCGAGGATCTCTTCCTCGCGCCAGACCATGCAGTCCTTGAGGGTCGCGTCGATGTCGTGCTCTTCGTGCAGGCGGTGGTGGACGACTTCGATGTTGTCGACGAGGCAGATGAGCAGGTCGGGGTCGAAGCGCTGGATCTGGTCGAGGTCGAAGGCGGGGAACAGGCCGTGGCGCCAGCGGAAGGTGGCGTGGGTGTTGACCATGACATGGTCGTGGTTGGACGACTCGGCGATGATGTCCTTCATCGCGGCCCGGCGGAGCGAGTTGAGGCGCGACCAGGGCAGGTCGAGGATGCGTCCGGGGCGGATGTCGCGTCCCTCGGCGTACATCATGTCGCCGATGTTGAAGAGCTTGATCGTTTCGCCGTGGTTTCCGGCGAAATCGACGACGCTCTGCAGGTAGCTCTTCTTGTCCATGCCGACCTGGCCGGTGACCATCGCGCGCATATTCGGTCTCGATTGTGGGCAAGGGGCGCACCGCCGCGGGTTCCACCACCGCGTCCAAAGCACCGCACACGCCCGCGGCCCACCTCGCCGGCGTGCATGCGGCATCCTAGCACAAACCCGGCGTTTCGGCCTCGATACAGGCGGTTTTCCGGCTCACTCAGCGCCGGACAGCTCGAAGCGGAAGACGCGGAACGGCTCGGCCGGGGGCCAAGGCATGCTGGGGCCTGCGCGACCCGGCATACGGTGGATCTGGGCGGTGGTCACATAGAGGACATCGCGGACCGCGTCGTAGCTGAAGGTGTCGGGCCAGGCGAGCGTGGGCGAGGACCAGAGGGTGCGGATCTCGCCGGTGGGGGTGCGGTACATGACGGCGTCGAGTTCGAGCGCGGAGAAGTACAGGTTGCCGCGCCCGTCGAAGGCCATGCCGTCGGTCATGACGGTGCGCCCGAGGTTCTCGATCTCGGCGGCGATCTGCGAGTCGTCGAGGTCGAAGTCGGCGAGGACGCGCGTGGGGAGGCGGTAGAGGGTGCGGGCGGTCAGGGCCTGCCAGTAGAGGTGGCGACCGTCGGGGGAGAGGGCGATGCCGTCGGCGTGGATCTGCGGCGGCTGGCCGGACTGGGGATCGACGAAGGCGCGCCCGCCGATGATCGGGGTGAAGTCGGGCTCGGCGAGGGTGGAGGGATGGCCGTCGAGGACGCGTCGGGCGTCGCCGGTGTCGAGGTCAACGACGATCAGGCCGCCGATGCCCGAATCGGTGATGTACGCGCGCTCGTAGCGGGAGTCGATGCGGACATCGTTCAGGTAGGTGTTCTCCTTGGCGATGTCGGTGTCGAAGGCGTAGGTCCGCTCGACGCGCCCGGTGGTGGGGTTGACCATGATGAGCTTGGGGGCGCCGTCGATCACGCCCGCGAAGCGGGGGTTGCCGGTGTCGAGGATCCAGATGCGTCCCTTGCGGTCGGTGTGGACGGCCTGCACGGAGACGAGCTTCTCGCGCAGTTCGGATTCGGTGAGCGAGGCCGGGTCGTCGACGAGGTTCATCGCCTTGTCGGGCCAGGCCATGCGCCGGACGGAGCCGTCTTCGGCGAAGCGGATGCGCTCGACGGCGTTCGTGTACTCGTCGGTCCAGCGGGGGTAGTTCACGATGACCTCGCCGGAAGAGCCGATCCACGCGACGCCGGTCCACTGGCGATCGGGGGACTCGGCGATGATGGTGGGCTGCACGCCTCGGTCGTCGGTGGCCTGCCCGGAGCCGGTCGTGCATCCGGCGAGGGGGAGGGTGACGGCGGCGGCGAGGGCGCTCAGGGCGAGGGGGCGGATCAGGGTCGGCTTGCGGGGCATGGGCGGTTCTCCTGAGCGGTGCTGCGTGGGGGGTAGATCGGTTGGGGGTGGTGGCGGTCGCGGTGTGACACCCCGGCCCGGGACGGCTATCGTACCCGTTCAAAATGTCCCGACCCGTCGGGGCGAATCGCATTCAATCCATTGCCCACTTCAGCGCAGGAGACGCCCTCCATGTCCGTACTCATCGATGCCAACACCAAAGTCATCTGCCAGGGCATCACCGGCTCCTTCGGCGCGCTGCACACCAAGGGCTGCTACGACTACGGCACCAAGATGGTCGGCGGCGTGACCCCCGGCAAGGGCGGCACCAAAGACGCCAACGGCCTGCCGATCTTCGACACCGTCCAGGGCGCGGTCGACGCGACCGGGGCCGACGCGACGATGATCTTCGTGCCCCCGGCGTTCACCGCCGACGCGATCTTTGAGGCCATCGACGCGGGCATCCGCGTGATCTGCGCGATCACCGAGGGCGTGCCGGTGCAGGACATGGTCAAGGTCCGCAAGGTGCTCGACGACCACAACGCCTCCGTCGCGGCGGACAAGAAGATCTACCTCGTCGGCCCCAACTGCCCCGGCGTGATCACGCCCGGCCCCAAGACCGGCTCGGGCAAGTCGCACGACGACCCCTACACCAACGCGGGCTGCAAGATCGGCATCATGCCCGGCTACATCAACACGCACCGCTCGGAGTCGAAGCTCGGCAAGAATGTCGGCATCGTCTCGCGCTCCGGCACGCTGACCTACGAGGCGGTGTGGCAGACCTCGAACCTCGGGCTGGGGCAGTCCACCTGCATCGGCATCGGCGGCGACCCGGTGCGCGGGCTGGGCTTCATCGACTGCCTCGAACTCTTTGAGAACGACCCGGACACCGACGCGATCCTGATGATCGGCGAGATCGGCGGCACCGACGAGGAAGCCGCGGCGGAGTGGTACAAGCAGCACGGCTCCAAGCCGATCGCCGGGTTCATCGCGGGCCGGACGGCCCCTCCCGGCAAGCGCATGGGCCACGCCGGCGCGATCATCTCCGGCGGCTCCGGCACGGCGGACGCGAAGATCAGCAAGATGAGCGAGTGCGGCTTTGAGATCGCGGAGACACCGGCGGATATGGGCGGGGCGGTGGCGCGGGCGATGAAGCTGGAGGCGGTGGGGGTCTGATTGGCTTGGGTGCCGTGGTCTTCTATCCTCCCATTGCGAAGACCAGGATCAGATCTACCTTGTCCGGTTTATCGCCTAGGGAGCCGAGGAGCCGATCCGCAGCGTTCACGGGAAAGGGTATTCGGCGCAACTCGTGAGCACAATGAGAACCATCAGCACTCGAAAAACTCCGATTCGCTCAGGGGTTTTTGGCATACTGATGCGGTTTTGGGAAAGTGGAGCCGATCGGGATCGAACCGACGATCTCTTGCATGCCACGCCCATCTACCTGGACAGATAAGCCGCCTGATGGTCAAAAAACACGATAATAAGCCAGCATCGCTGATGCAAACTCTCCGTTTGTTCGGGTAATCGGACGGTGTCCGGTAGACATACCGGTATAAAATCACGCTCTATGTGCTCTGGATGCGGTGTATCTTGAGCGCGCAAACACGGGTCATCGTCAAGCACCTTCCGAGGGCCTTGGCTGTGATCGCGGGAAATGACCATTTTTGATGGACATTTTCGACGACTCAGAAGCGATCTGATCCGATACCAAAAGAGCGCCTGTGAAGGCGGTCTTTTTTGACCTTCGCGAAACCTTTCCCTTGACTCTGCGTATGATTCAATAGACACTGTACCCGAACGCCACCCTAAATCTGTACGGAATCTGTGCGGGTTGCTGTCGTCGGGTGCGTGGTTTTAGAGGGTGTGAGGAGATATGACCAAGACGACTACAAATCAAGGCCAAGGGGCAAAGTCGGTCTGGCTGAAGTACTCGGACTCCCGCGATGTGTTTGTGGAGACTAACAAAGAAGACCGATTCTCTCTGTCAATGGAGTCTGCTATTGCTGCATGTGTTCACCAAGACCTCATGCAAAAGTTCACTTCGGAGTTAAAACACTCGTTTCAGGGATTGCTCGACACTATTGCAGAATGGTGTGAAAAGCATTCCGATGTTATCCGGCAGGCGTATTTGTCCCCGAAACCCAGTCAGCCGTTCAAGTATCTATTGCTCTTCGTGGTGACAGGGGACTCATACAACCCGGATGTCGAAGATGAGGTCATCAAGCTCGATACTGCGTTGCACGAGCGATTCAAGAATGTGTTTCAGGTTCGGTTGCAGTTCGTGCCCGAATCTGTAGAACAGAGCGTGGAATGCTTTGTAGACGCAGAGCATGCTTTGGCCTTGTATGCCAACGATAAAACAGCACAAAGTCCAAGCTGAGCGGAATTTCGCGTTTTATTCGCAGATTCCAAACGACTATCCCGAATGGAAATCGGTAGTTCTGTTTTATTGTGGACTCCATCTCGTAGAGATGGTTGCACAGTCTGAAGGTGAATCGACTCAGTCACACAATGATCGAGAGCACCGGTTTCTGAGGCCTAGCCACCCCCAAATCTGGGAACAGTACAGTGTTCTGCTGAGAGCATCCCGGCGTGCCAGATATATGGCTGGCGGATCATTCGACATGAATTCGGGAATGG
>CBFGVX010000081.1:0-13292 GCA_965652425.1 uncultured bacterium
GACTACCGCGAAGTCGGCGGCATCAAAATGCCCTTCAAGTCCAAGCTCGAATACCCCGCCATGAGCATGAGCCAGGAACTCACCATCTCCAGCATCGAGGTCGACAAGGACATCGACGCCAAGCTCTTCGAGGTCCCCGAGGAGATCAAGCAGCTCCAAGAACAGGACAAACCCGCCGGCTGATCTTCTTCAACACACCGCGCAGGAAAAAAGCACCGGACAAATCCGGTGCTTTTTCGTTTCTCTCAGCCCCGCCCGTCACCGCGTGGCGGGAGAAGTCGTCTCAGTCTTCTTTTCTTTCTCGGCCTTCTCGATCTCGATGAGCCGCTTCATCGCGTCCTCGACATTCGTCGACGAGATCCCCGCCGCGCGGATCACGCCCTTCGAGTCCACCAGCACATAGTACGGCCACCACTGCACCCCGTACGCACCAGCGGTCTTGTCGTCCAGATCCATCGCCGTCGGGATGGTCATGCCCACGCGATCCGCCGTCGCTTCCATCTTGTCCCCGCCGCGCGTGTTGCACACCGCGATGACGCGAATCTCGTCTTCGTACTTCTCCGCCAGCGCGCTCACCTTCGGAGCCGCCGCGAGACACGGCGGGCACCAGGTTCCCCAGAAGTCGATCAGCACCGGCTTGCCCGCGTAGTCCTCGAACTTGCCCGATTCGACCGAGCCGGCGTTGTGCCAGTCGCCGATCACCAGATCCGTCGCCTTCTTGCCGACGATCGAGTTGATCTTCTCCCACTGCGCATCGTTGTTCGCCCAGAACCATTCCTTCGGGAAGTGCTCGTTGGGAACCGCCATCGACTTGTCCTGCACGGACTCGCTCGGCGGCGTGCCGGTGTCCTGCGTGGCGATCGCCGCCACCGCACCCATTGAGCAGCCAAGCACCGCAGCCGTAAGAATTCGCTTGATCATCATCCGGTCCTCCTGCATGAGAAAGTCTGCCGACGGGCGTTCAGACGCCCGTGTCAACACCATCATAGGACCATCCACTCCCACCCCGGTCAACTTCTTACCCACCACCCCCGATCACGGGCATACCCTTGCCCATGAACCACGACACCCAAACCTCATCGCAAGCCGCCGCCGTCGGCCGCATCTCCATCGAAAACTACGCCACCGATGTCCAGACCCAGGGACACACCGTCCGCGTCGATCAGGGCTCGGATGTCGAAGGCGGACTCGATACCGGCCCCACACCCTTCGGATACCTCTACTCCGCCCTCGCCGCCTGCATGCTCATGACCGTCCGCGGCTACGCGGCACGAAAACAGTGGCCCCTCACCGGTGCCGAGATCCGCGTCTTCCCCACACGCGACAAATCCAAGGTCCTCGAATCCATTCGCATCGAGCTCGACCTCGAAGGCGACGACCTCACCGACGAACACATCGAGCGCCTCCGCGACATCGCCCTCAAATGCCCCGTCCACCGCTCCCTCGAAAAGGCGGTCGAAGTCCACCTCGCCTGATCGAGGCAACCCGTAATCGCATCGGGCGACTGTACAATCGCCCCCATGCCCACCAAGCCCGCCACCGTTCAGGACTACCTCGCCTCCCTCCCCGAAGACCGGCGCGAGGCGCTTCAGGCCGTCCGCAAGGTCATCCTCAAGAATCTGCCCAAGGGCTACGAGGAAGGCATCCAGTACGGCATGATCGGCTACTTCGTGCCGCACTCGATCTACCCCGACGGATACCACTGCGACCCCAAGCAGCCGCTCCCCTTCGGCGGGCTTGCCTCGCAGAAGAACCACATGAGCATGTACCTCTTCTGCCTCTACTGCGACCCCGAGGGCAAGGACCGCTTCGTCCGCGAGTGGAAGGCCACGGGAAAAAAACTTGATATGGGATCTTCCTGCATCCGCTTCAAAAAGCTCGAAGATGTCCCCCTCGATGTCCTCGGCGCCGCCATCAAGCGCACCCCCGTGAAGGACTTCATCGCCGTCTACGAAGCCAACACCAAACGCCCGACGAAGAAGACCGCTTCCAAGAAGACCACGAAAAAGTCCGCGACCAAGAAAACAACCAAGAAGACCGACACCAAGAAGACAGTGGCGAAGAAGACAACGAAGAAAAAGGTCACGAAGAAGAAAACCACCAAAAAACGCTGACGCTCCACCTCCTTCTCCCCTCGCGGGAGAAGGTGGCCGCGCAGCGGCCGGATGAAGGGGCGGCCCGAACCTTCCAGCGATCAAAGCCCTGCTGAAACAAGAGCCCTGAGCGCGAGCTCAGGGTCCCGAGCATCCCGCGAGCCAATGCTCACCGCGCCGAGAAGTTTCCGTTCGTGTAAATGAGGTAATGACCAGAAAACGGCCTCGCGCGACGCCGCACCTCATGCGGCACGCCGCTCGCCCGAATCTCTCGTACGAACACTCGGTCTTCGACGCCGAACCAAGTCTCCCCGGCAATCACCGGAATCACGATCCAGCCTGCTGCCATCAGCAGCGTCACGCGAAGACACCGGCCCTTCACCGTCCTCGCGAGGTGAGCGATGAAGCCGAAGAAGAGCACCACCGCGAACGCGTGCAAGCCCCACGCAGGCGGCGTCAGCCCGAACGATCCCGCTCGTTCACCCATGCCGTACCACGCGGTCATCACCGCGAAGATCGAACCGAGCGCCAGCAGCGTCACGATCGTCACACGCTGCGAATGATCCATCAGCAGCCACATCACCAGGGAGATGACCGCCATGCCCAATGCCGTAGAGAGTTGCTGATTCAATCTGGTCTCTCCTTTGAGCCGTCGAACTATACAAAATGCCTTCGCCCGCATTTGGTGCCACTGGCGGCTCGCCCGCCAGTGCCGGGCCATCCGTGCCGCGACTCACATCGGATCGCTGCACGCACGCCAGTCCCTCCGCAATCCAGTCGTGCCACGGCTCGCACCGCCTCGCACTGGCGGTCAAGCCGCCAGTGGCACCTATCTCAAACCCGCTCCTCCAGCTCCGCCCACCGCGCATACAACCGGTCCCGCTCCTTCTGCGCCTCCCCCAGCTTCACCCCGATCTCCGCCAGCTTCTTGTGATCCGCCAGCACCTCCGGCGTTCCGATCTGCGCCTGCAGCGCATCCACCTTCGCCTCCGCCGCCTCGATGGACTTCTCCATCGTCTCCAGCTCATGCTTCTCGGTGAAACTCAGCTTCTTCTTGATCGGTTCGACCGGCTTCGGCTCGGGTGCCTGTGCCTTCGGGCCGCCGCTCTTCGCCGCCCTGGCCTTCTCCTTCTCCTCCGCCCGCGTGATCGTGTGCCACTGCTGGTAGTCCGCGAAGTACCGCGACCCGCCCTCGCCATCGAGCGCGAGCACCTTCGTCGCCAGCCGGTCCAGCATCGCCCGGTCGTGCGTCACCAAGACGATCGCGCCCGGGAACTCCTCCAGACTCTCTTCCAGCACCTCCAGCGACGCCAGGTCCAGATCGTTCGTCGGCTCGTCCAGAATCAGCACATCCGCCGGCTCCAGCATGAGCTTGGCGATGTGCACCCGCGCCTGCTCGCCGCCCGACAGGTTCTTGATCGGCGTGCGAAGCTGGTGCTTCGTGAACAGGAACATCTCCGCCCAGGTCGCGATGTGCAGCATCTGCCCGCGGTACACCACCCCGTCGCTCGGCGACAGCGTCTCGCCCAGCGTCTTGTCGGGGTCCAGCTCCGTGCGGTGCTGGCTGAACAGCACCATCCGCAGCTTCTCCGCCCGCTGGATCACGCCCAGATCCGGCGTGCCCTTCGGCAGCGCCTTCTTCGTGTCCTCGTCCTCTTTCAGCATCGCCGCCGTCGGCGCATCGCTCTCGATCTCGCCCATCAGCATCCGGATCAGCGTGCTCTTGCCCGACCCGTTCGGACCCATCAGCCCCAGGATCGACCCCGGCGTGAGCATCACATCCAGCCCGTCGAACAGCGTCTTCTCGCCGTACGACTTGCGCAAACCGCGCCCGACCAGCAGCTTCTGCGTCTCGCGCCCGGTCGCCGTGAAGTCGATCCGCGCCGACTTCTGCGTCGCGTTGCGCATCCGCAGCTCCGCGAGCTGGTCCATCCGCTCGTAGCTCGCATCGATGCGGCTCTTGCTCTTGGTCCTTCTCGCCTTCGCCCCACGCGACAGCCAGCGCAGATCCTCGCGCACCTGGTTGCTCAGCGACCGCTCGTGCTCCGCCTGCGCCTCCAGAAACTCCGTCTTGCGCTTGAGGAACTCCGCGTAGTTCCCCTTCACCGAGAAGGTCCCCTCCGGGTACGCCCGCGACAGATCCACGATCCGCGTCGCCGTCTGCTCCAGAAACGCCCGGTCGTGCGTCACGCTGATCGACGCGAAGTCACCCGTGCTCAGGACCTCCTCCAGCCAGTCGATCCCCTCCACATCCAGATGGTTCGTCGGCTCGTCGAGCATGAGCAGGTCCGGCTCCAACGCCAGCCCCCGCGCGATCGACAGCCGCTTGCGCTGTCCGCCCGACAGCTTCGTGCACTCGGTGTCCAGCAGGTCCCCCAGCTCGCACCGGTACAGCGTCATGTCCGCCGCGATCTCGAACTCGTGCGCATCGTGCAGGTGCCCGATCACCCCGTCCGCCGCCGCCCTCGCCAGCGCGTCCACCACCGCCGAGCGCACCGTCGCCCCCGCCTCGAACACATCCGCCTGAGGCACATACGCCGCGATCAGCCCCCGCCGCGGCAAGACCTCGCCCTCCTCCGCCTCCTCCAGCCCGGCCAGAATCTTCACCAGCGTGCTCTTGCCCGCCCCGTTCGGCCCGATCAGCGCAATCCGCTCCCGCTCATCGACCTGAAACGACACGCCGGAGAACAGCAGCCGGGTCGCAAAGTGCTTCGAGATGTCACGGGCAGTCAGCAGTGGGGGCATAGGGCGGGAATCATACGCCCGTTCGCAATGCGTGATTTTCACTTTCGTGAGCACTCGGCCTCCAAACCCCTATCCGAACGCCCGAGATCGCGATTACGCTTCCCCGTATTGTGAAGGAGTTCATCATGGTGCGTGCGGCATGGGTCTGGTTGTGCGTCTCCGTCTTTATCACACTACCGGTCCTTGCCCAGCCCTACCCCGGCGGCGACTGGATCAACGACATCCCCGAGCCGCGACAGGCGATCGAGAAGATCACCGGCGACACCGAACTGGAGACCAAGTCCCGCCAAGGCGCAGCTCTCTACGCCATCCAGCAGGTCATCCTCAAACTCAGCGGCAATGAATTCCGAAATCCGCCTCGCCTGACCACCCGCGAAGAGGCCCTGCTCACGCAGTACGGCGAGTACTACCAAACCTTCAGCAGGGAATACGCCGAGCGACTCAACCGCGGCCTTACCCCAGAGCAGATCGCCGAACTCGGTCCCAACCGCCCCAGCGCGCCGTTCTCAAACATGGAGATGAGTCTGCGCTCAAACCCCGGCTTCCAGCGCATGGCCTTCACCGCCATCATGGGCGAGCCGTGGGTCACGCAGTGGTTCGAACCGCTGGTCGCGCGCGAGCGGGCCATCTCGGATCAGGTCCGCTCAGATTTCGAGGCATACAACGAGCAGCAGCGACAGAAAATGATCGAGCAGAACGAGAAAGACAAGGCCGAGGCCCGCGTGGCCCGCCTCCGGTTCATGCTCGGCGGCACTCTCATCCTGCTCGGCCTGGTCTGGACCGTGCTCAGTTGGCGCCGCGTCCGCCTCGATCCCGAGAACCCGCTCCGCTTCACCGGCCGCCGGCACAACTGGACCCTCGAACCCAGAACCGGCTTCGCCTCCGATGTCAAGGTCTACACCACCGAAACGCGCACCACGACCATCGAGCGCTTCAACGACTTCCGACCCGACCGCCGCACCACGACCGTCACCAGCACGCACCACTGCGAGTTCATGCTCAACACCGAGTCCGGCACCGTCCCCATCCACCTCACCAACGCGGGCATGCAGGTCGGGGAGAATCAGCTGCTCTCGTGCGCATGGCCAAGCCGCGGCGAAAAGGGAATGGGCCTGCTCATCATCCTCAACCACGACACAAACCACCATGTCATCATGCGAACCGTCAGCGGCCTCATGGTCGGCCCACGCGTGCTGCCGCTTTTCGTCATGGGCCTCGGCGTCCTGATCTACCTCGGCCCCGTGATGCTGCTGCTTTACGCGATCCTTGCCTTCCTCGTGTGGTCGATCCTCATGGCTGTCCGCACCAGGACATTCCGGCGCAAGGACGCCCCCCGGGCGCTGGAACTGCTCCGCACCCGAGCCGCAGAAGCGTCCGCCATCGTGGGCGTGAGCTGAGCGAACATCGAGATTACACCGCGATGAGAACCCTGAGCGCGAGCTCAGGGTCCCGAGCATCCGGCAACCCAATGCCCATCGCGCACTGGTGCCACTGGCGGCTCGCCCGCCAGTGCCGGGCCGCACCGCGCTGAACCACGCTTCGATTCGGATCGTGACCGACAGCACCCAGCGCCGATCACTCCCCCCGCTCTTCCCATCTCTCCCTCACCGTCTCCAGCATGTCCATCATCCCCTCCCGATGCAGCGTGTGCCCCATCCCCTCGATCACCTCGATCTCCGCATCGATCCCCATGCGCTCGGCCATGCCCTTCAGGAGCACCACCGCACCCTCGAGATAAAAGGTGTCCACCTCGCCCGCGTACACATGGATCTTCCCGGCCATGCTGCGCATCTCGCGCTGCCAACTCTCCTCCAGCTTCCGCCGGATGTCGTAGGGCTTCCACAGCTCCGTCGCCAGCACATCCACTTCGCCAGTCTCGCGATCGAAGATCGGCATCGGCTCGCCGTTGACCAGCCGAGGGCTGAACACCGCTTCGAACGAATGGATCTGCCCGCCCGGACCGAGCACCTCCTCGCGCGCGACGAACTCTCGATAGGTCAGCATGATCTCGCCGTTCCGCCGCGCAAGCCCGCGCTCGTTCCCGTCCGCGCCCACATACATGTTCTCGCCTTGCCGGTACAGGTTGATGTATTGAAAGTCCCGGAAGTCCACCGGGTCCGGCACATGGCTCCAGCACCCCGCGAACTGGTCCGGATAGGTCACCTGCAGCCACAAGCTCGACCACCCGCCCGAGCTCACGCCCGTCGCGTACCGGTGCTCCGGCCCCGCGCCGCCGAACTCTTCATCAATCCGCGGCATCATCTCCTCGACCAGCATCGCGCCCCACGGCCCGTTCGTCGCCGAATCCGCGAACACGCTGTGCCCCCGGTAGCAGGAGGGGTCCGGCACCACCCACAAGAGGTCTCCGTCGTACACCCGGTCGATCATCCGCCCCATCCGCGCCGCCCCGCGATGCGTGCCGCCGAATCCCGGGATATCGACCACCACCGGGTAGCGAGCATCCGCCTCCCGCTCATCGAACCCCTGCGGCACCACGATCCCCGCCCGCACCATGTAGTCCCGACCGTGAAACTCACTGAGCAACTCACTGCGAAACTCCAGCAGGCGCACGCGCGGGCTTTCGACGAACGGCGTCTCCTCGACCACCTCGCTCGGCACCAGGCGCACTGGCTCCATCGCCTCGCGCGCTGCCGCGTCCTCCGGAACCGTGATCGTCGTCACCGCCGAGTACCGGTCCCCCGCGCCCGTCCCCGCCTTCGGCGAGTCCAGACTGATCCGCAGCACCGCCTGCGCGCTCCACTCGCCGGGCTCCAACTTGTCCGTCGTCACCGGGTGGCCCATCGCGCTCTCGTCGATCACCACCACATCGCCCGGCTTCACACCCTCCACATCCACCGCGAACACCGGCGGCGGGCTGAACCAGCTGTGCATCGCCTGCCGCGGCTCGCCTCGTGCCCCGACCGGCGCAAGCGCCACATACACCCGCCCCGTGTACGCCTCCACCCCCTCCGGGATCACCACCTCGAACGACACATCCGCCGCCGCGGCACCGGCGCACACCGCCAGAAGCCCGCCGGTCACCATCGCCCTCACCGCCATGCTCATCGTCTTCATCCAACGGTTCTCCTGTTCGGGGTCACGCGCATCATCTCAATCCATACCGCTCGCAGGGAAGGCGGTTCCAAGCCAGAAATGGCCACGCCGCGCCCAGCCGCGATCAGCGACGCTACCATGCCCATCGTGACCGTTCCCAGCCGACGAATCCAATTCCGCCGCTTCGCCGCGCCCCTCGCCCTGATCGCGCTGGCGCTGCCCGCCTGCACCAGCACCATCCGCGTCACCGACCCCAACCGCACCGCCACCGAGCAGTTCCTGCTCTCGCAGGCCGCGACCCTCGCCGTCGCCCAGCTCGAAGTCGACAACCTCAAGGGCCGGCGCGTCTTCGTCGACGACCAGTACTTCGCCGCCTCCGAGGCGAAGTTCGTTCTCGGCGAGCTCCGCCACCGCCTGCTCACCCGCGGCGTCCAGCTCATGCCCGAACGCGAAACCGCCCAGATCATCCTCGAGGTCCGCAGCGGCGGCGTCGGCATCGACCGCTCCGACTACCTCCTCGGCCTCCCCTCGCTCGTCCTCAGCGCCAGCGAGGACGGCGACGGCTCGTCGTCCACTTCCACCCCGATCGCCACCCCCGAACTCGCCCTCCTCAAGAACATCAACCAGATCGGCGTCGCCTCCGTCGCCTACATCGCCTACTGGGCCGACACCGGCGAGGTCGTCGACGAGTCCGGCCCCTTCATCGGGCGCACCACCCGCGACGACTGGTGGGTCTTCGGCTTCGGCCCGCGCACCGTCGGCAACATCCCGACCACCGACCCGACCGACGATCAGCCATGAAACGCTGGCTCATCCGCCTCTCGATCCTGCTGCTGATCCTCCTGATCAGCGCACTCGTCGCCGCACACTTCGTGCTCAAGGGCGACCTGCCCCGGCGCATCGTCGTCGACATCCTGCGCGAGCAGACCGGCCTGCGCGTCGACGCCGGCGCAATGAGCGTCACCTGGTCCGGACGCACCGTCATCGAGGACCTCGAGATCGGCCTGCCCATCGAGCAGGACCCGTTCCTGACCGCGCGCCGCGTCCGCGTCCGCCACAACTCGCTCATCGCCCTGGTCCTCACCCGCTCGCTCGGGCTGAGCGACCTGCGCATCGTCGATCCCGTCGTGTCGCTCGAGGCCGCCGAGGGCGAGCAGTGGAACCTCATCGAAGCCGCCGACATCGTCTCGCTCGCGCTCGCGCGTAACGCCGATCCCAACGCACCCTCCCGATCCCTCCCCGAGCTGCCGCGCCTGCGCATCGAGCGGGCCATCGTCGATGTCCGCCTCCCCGACGGGCGCGAGCTCTCCTACCAGCCCTTCGTCATCCTCGGCGACCCCGACGGAACCCTCGCCTGGGACTTCGCCCTCACCCTCGAAGACCGCATCGCCCTCGGCGGCCGCGTCTCCCCCGGCGCGGGCTGGGCGCATCGCATCGATTTCGCCGTCGACGAAGTCCGCTCGCTCATCGAACCCTTCGTCGACACCCTGCCCTACCCCCTCGACGCCGCAGGCGCGTGGCGCGGCGACATCCGCTCCGGCACGCTCGCCGGCACGCTCACCGTCGACCGCCTCCACGCCGGCGAGTACACCGCCAAGGGCAGCATCAGCGCCGACCTCGTCGGCACGCGGTTCAACGCCACACCCACATCGCTGACCGTGCAGCGCACCACCACCAACGCCGAGCAGACGCGCACCGACCAGCTTCGCATCACCGGCGGCACGATCAGCGCCGATCTCGATGCCGTCACCGCCACCCGCATCATCGGCTCGCTGGCCACCGCCGTCGGAGCCGCCCCGGCCACCTTCGCCGAGTTCCAGGCCGAGGCCGAGTACTCGATCCCCCAGACCAGCGGCAGCGCGAAGCTCGACTGGCGAGGCAACGCCCAGCCGCTCACCGGCTCCGCCCTCGAACACACCGGCTCCCTCCTCGCCGTCGGCTCCGTCTCCCCGCTCGGCGAGGTCCGCATCGACACCGACCTGCGCACCACCGGGCGCGGCGAGCCGGCCTCATGGGACATCGTCGCGGCGATCAGCGCCGCCGGCCCGTCAACGCAGCAGCTCTCCATCAGCACCATCGCCGAGCGCGCCAGAGTGTCCACCGCACAGGGTCAGGCCAACCTCGACCGCGCCCAGGCCCGGCTCACCGCGCGCTGGCCGGTCTTCTCCGACATCCGCCTCAGCATCCCCGATGCCGACCCCGAGCGGACGCCGCTCGTGATCAACGCGGCGCTCGACGCCTCAACGCTCGACTGGACCGCCAGCGCCGATGCGCAGCAGTACCGCCCGCCTCTCAGCATCGCCGCGCTCCCCGAGCCGCCCCCGTTCACCGTCTCGCTCCGCGCCGCCGGCGATCGAAGCAGCGCCGTACTCGAAACGCTCAGCGCCGAGAGCGAGGGCATCGCCCTGCGCGCCGACGGACGCATCGCCCTCGACGACCTGAACGCCGAGGTCCGCATCGTCGCCGAGCGCGGCCCGCTGGCCGTCGCCGATTCGGTCGCGACCGCATCGACCGTGATCAGCGCCGACATCACCGGCACCGTCTCCCCGCTCGACCTGCGTCTGGTCGGCCAGACCGAGATCGAAGCCCCGACCTACCGCCAGCGCCCCATCGGCGACATCTCCAGCCGCTTCAGCGCGAGCGCAAACAATCGGGCGATCGAGTTCGTCTTCGAACCGTTCACCATCCTCGACGGGCGCGTCAGCGCGATCGCGTCCTACGCCACCGGCGACGCCGAGGCCCGCATCGCGTTCCTCGGCGAGGGTGTGTCTCTCGATCGCGTGGGCGATGTGCTGGGCATCCCCCTCACGCTCACCGGCGAAGTCGGCGCGGACCTCGCCGCGACCATCCCGCTCCAGAACCCCGCCAGCACCGTCGCCTCCGGCACTTGGACGGCCGCTCGCGTCAACGCCGCAGACCTCGCGCTCATCAACGGCGAGGGCACGCTCATCGCCGGCAACGGGTCGCTGCGGCTCCCCCAGATCACCCTCCGCCACGCGGACGGCTCGCTGCAGGGCGCGGCCGAGATGGACCTCGAACGCCCCGACCGCTTCCACGCCGTATTCTCGCTCTCCGACTGGCCGCTGGATCTCGAAGCCCAGCAGCTCGCCGTCAACGCCAGCGGCCAGGCCGACCTCGTCTTCCAGCTCGCGCCCTTCGGCGCAGACGGAACCGCGCAGCTCGACGCCGATCTGCGCTTCAGGGACCAGCCCGCTTCCACGCTCACGATCCGCACCTCCGTCTCCGGACGCGATCTGTCCATCGACACCATCAGCGCCGATGCGCTCGGCGGAACGGTCAACGGCAGCGGGCTGGTTCCGCTCAGCGCCGAGTTCTGGGATCGCGCACGCTTCGATCTCGCGTGGGCCGACCTCGACTTCACTGGCATCGCCCGCTTCGCCCCGCAGCTCCAGCCGCTGCAAGGCACCGCGACCGGATCGCTCAGCGTGAGCAAGGCGGACGGCCCGCGCGACGAGCTCCCGCTCAAACTCGTGCTCAAATCCGACTTCGACAACGCCCGTTTCAGCGATTTCACACTCGGCACGATCGACCGGGAAGAGGCCGACCTCGACCTCACCGCGCACATCGGCCCCGACCGGCTCGAAATCAAGGACGGCTCCATCGTCGCCGCCGGAGGCGTGCTCGATCTCTACGGGCGAATCTCCGACCACGACGGAGAGCCCGCGGCGTTCGTGAGCTTCTCCATGAACGATCTCGACCTCCAGCAGATTGCCAGCGCCGCCTCACTCAACGACCGCCCCATGCCCGGTCGCGTCAGCGGCGAGGGCTCGATCGGCGGCTCGCTGACCTCACCGCACCGGCTCTTCGGCAGCGCGACCATGATGCTCTCCGAGTCCGACCTGCTCGCGCTCCCCGGCATCGCCCAGCTCTACAGCGCTCTGCGCCTGAACATCGGAACCCCCAAGCCCGAGGGCGAGGGCCAGGTGCTGATCCGTCTGGAAGGCCAGTCCCTCGAGATCACGCGCCTCCTCTACTTCAACCGCGGCACCGATGTCGTCGCGGCCCTGACCATCGAAGACATCTTCAACCCCACGCAGAGCGCCATCGAGGGCACCGCCGTCGGCTCCATCCGCCCCCTCCGCGCCGGCTCGCAGTCCTTCCTCTCGGTCATCGACCGGCTCCTGCGCGCTGCGCAGGCTAACGCCGCGGCGGTGGACATCAGCGGCACGCTCACCGAACCGCAAACGCGGCTCACCCCCCTGAAAGACCTGACCAGCTCCATCCGGCGACTGCTGCGCGGCAGCACGAACTGAACGGCTATCATCCGGGCATGACACCTACCGCAGCACCCGTTCTGACGATCGCTCTGGCATGTGCAGCGTGCCTGCTGGCGGGCTGCGCGTCCAACACATCCGGGAACCAGCCAGAATCAGAAGTCTCGGCGACGCCGCCTCCGGTGATCCAGGCGTGGATGGACCGGCTCACCGTCGAGCACGAGTACGACCCCGCCACCGGCTTCATTGTCGCGCGCGAGGTCATCACGCTCCCGCCCGTGCTTACCGAGGCGCCGCGATTGGCGGAAGCGGTTGACCAGTCCAGGCGCGACGGCCGCCCGCTGATCGTGTTCGCCACCGCTGATCGGTGTGCGCCGTGCCAGCAGTACAAGCGCGATGCGCTCACCGACCCGCTCGTCATCGCCCGCCTCAACGCGAGCCCCGCGCTCGCCACGCATGTCGAGGTCGATCGCGAGGCCGACGCCGCCGACCGCCACCTCGGCGGACGCGCCATCCCCATGACCTACCTCCTGCGCGACGGCGCGGTGGTCGCCACCCTGCGCGGCCAACGCTCGGCCGCCGACCTGCTGGAATGGCTCAATGAACACCGGCTCTGATTCGGCGCTGACGATGCGTGAGGCGACGCCGCGCGATGCCGAGTTCATCCGCGCCAACCTCGATTTGCTCGCCGAGGCCGAGGGCCGACCCGGCGCGGTTCGCTCCACCCCCCACGACATCAACGCCGCGCTGTTCGGCGAGCGGGCGACGGCCGAGTGCGTGATCTTTCAGTGCGGCTCTCTGCCGGTTGGCCATGCGTGGTTCTTCGAGCGCGTCCCGACCTTCTCCGGCCAGCGCGTGCTCTGCCTCGAGGACATCCTCATCCGCCCCGAGCACCGCGGGCGCGGCTTCGGCGCCCGCGCGATGGCCCTGCTCGCGGCGATGGCCGCCGAGCGCGAGTGCGTCGGCATGCTGTGGGAAGTCAAGGCCGGCAACGACGGCGCGGAGCGCTTCTACCAGCGGCTGGGCGCCGAGCACGACCCGTCGATCCTGTCCTACGCGATCTTCGGCGAGGCGTTCCAGAAACTCGCGGGCGACTGATCCGCCCCGCAAGCGGTAGACTTGCTTGAAGCCATGAAACGGACAAAGGCGAAACTCGCATTCGTGA
>CBFGVX010000082.1:0-13161 GCA_965652425.1 uncultured bacterium
AACCTTCACCTGGGAGAAGACCGACAAGGTCGCCGACCTGAAGGCGGCGGTCGAAGCAATCGCCCCTGCGCTGGTCTGAGAACCGCAGCATTCCCATAAACGAACAACGCCCGGAGCCGCTGGCCCGGGCGTTTGTGATTTTTTGGATTGAGAGAAGTTCAGGCCGCGCGATCGTGCGACGAGCGAACCGGTGCGGCGACGGCTTCCTTGCCCAGACCGCCCATCGGGAAGTGCTCAGAGAGCGATTCGCCCAGCCGGTCGGCCTCGGCGATCACGAAGTAGCACGGCACCGCGAGGCAGCGCGAGGCGAAACGCAGCGCCCGGGCCAGGTGGTCGGCGGTGGTCGCGAGGATCAGCTCGCCCTCCTCGAAGCGGATCGGCATGACGCGGAACTGCCACGCCTGCCGGCGCGACACCGCCAGCAGCGCATCGGGGCTGATCAGCTCGGTCGTCGGGTCGATCCGCTGGGAGATCCGCTCGTACTGGGTCGCCCAGGCCCGCTCGACCTGCTCCTCGGTCACGCCGAACATCTCCTCGGCGAGCGCACCGAATGGCCGGGCGGTCGTCCGCTGATGACGGAGGATCTGCTCGACCTGCTCGGTCGTCAGCAGTCCCTGCTGGGTCAAGATCTCACCGAGTCGAACGGCCATCGGTCCTCCTGCTCCGCGAGCGTGACAGATGCTCGCACCGAGTGTTTCGGCGATCGGCATGCGGAGTTGGACCCGGCGCACCGATTTCGTCTCGCGCGGCACACGCCTGCACCGGCCTCGCGGGCCGGGCGCTCCGTGCCGGTTACACCGCCCACGCTGACGGTTCCTGCTGGGCAAGAGCCGCGGCATAGGGGCGGCGGGACTTCGGGGTCCGGGTCGTCCGGGAACCGTCGCCACCACCGAAGCCATCGAACCCAGATCAGCGGCAATCGCCCCTTTTCATGTAGGCATTCGACCGATTCCTCTACGGAAATCTTTGGATTCTGCGGCCCCGACAGTACGATGGTGGTAGCAGAAGGTCGGGTTATCCCGATACCCGGGAGTCGAGAGAGGCCGCTCCCCCCTGGAAAGGGCATCGATCATGTTCGAGATCATCGCACGCGACAGTGCCTCCACACTGCTCGGACGCCTCGAACTCACCGGCCAGCGCCTGGTGCGGATCGGTCGGGCCCGCGAGTGCCACTTCCGGCTGCACAACGCCGCCGTCTCGCGCCATCACGGCGAACTCGAGCTTATCGACGACAGCAACTGGGTCTATCGCGACCTCGGTTCGACGCACGGCTCGTTCCTCAACGACCGCCCCATCTCCGGGGAGGTGTTGATCCGCCCCGGTCTCCGCCTGCGCCTCGGCCCGGTGAGTCTGGCCGTGCACGATCTCGCCGACCGGATCGGGCGCGAGCTGGACGCGCTGATTCCCGATGATGATGAAGAGATCGAAGTCCGCATCATCGCGGGCAACCGCGACCTGAGCCGCGCATCCGCGCTCGACGACACCATGCAGCTCTCCGGTCAGCACGAACCCCCGAAGCCGCGCAAACTCCGGCGCTGAGTCCGTCCAAAATTTGGTGTCAACGCCGAACCGCCTGAGAAGTCGGTGCGTATGGACTGTTTGAACAGAGAGCCGCGCGCTCCTCACCAGAGGATTCCGGTCGCACATGCCGGTTGTGCAGCGCGAACACCGTCTCTCTCTTCTCTCTCCTCCGGCGACTCGGGGTTCGCAAGAGCCCCGGGTCGCTTCGACGCGGATCAGCGCAGAGGAATGTCGATCTCGCCCTGATGGCCCGCCTCCCTCATCCTCCGGATCACGCGGCTGAGCGCCAAGAGTGCCGCGATCGCGTCGCGGATTTCCTGTTCGGCGATCGGACAGATCCGACCGTCGCTGATCGCCGCGATCGCCTCCGCGCACTCCTTGACCGCGT
This sequence comes from uncultured bacterium, assembly GCA_965652425.1. GTDB lineage: Bacteria > Planctomycetota > Phycisphaerae > Phycisphaerales > UBA1924 > JANSXG01. Next base: position 1,910 of record CBFGVX010000082.1, read on the forward strand.
TGAGGGCCGCCGAATCCAGCGAGCTCTCGTCCCGGATGAAGTGACCCCCCGCTTCCTTACACAGAAAATCCAGCGTCGCGTCGCCCGTTTCGGGGGTGGATGACTGCACGCATTTCACCAAGCGGTTCACCGGGTTGGGCTGTGCGCCGGCGAGGATGCGGTTGATCTGGCGCGTCGAGAGCCCGATGCCCGACGCGAACCGCTTCACGCCCACACTCTCGACCATCGCCGCGAACCGATCGTGGGCCTCGCGTTCGACCTGCTCGTCGGTGTGCTCGATCGGCCTCACCGGTCCGTGGGCTGCGCTGTCTGCATCCATCGCGACGATGTCCTTTCTCTCGCGGCTTGTCAACGGTTGTACCCTCGCACCGCCCGCGCAGCAAAACGCCGCCCCTCAAGGGCGGCGTGCGATGAATGAAAGTGACTCTCGCCGGATCAGCCGGTCACGCCGGCCATCTGGGGCTTCGGGGCGGCCGGGGTCGCGCCGGAGGCCGACGGAGCCGAGCCCGCGCCGGCACTCTGGAAGCCCTCCTGCTCGGAGAACTCCTCGCCGAAGCGGAGCAGGCGGGCGCTGTTGAGCAGCACGAGGATCTCGGGGATGAAGTGGAACACCGCCGCGCCGATCACGCCGAGCTTGATCGCCGTGAACACGCCAGACGCCGCGAGCACCAGACCGATGATCGCGCCGATCACCGCGATGATGACATTCTGCACCGTGATGGTGCGGCTGCGCCGGGCGAGCATGACCAGGAACGGCACGCGCGAGATGTCGTCGGTCATCAAAGCGATGCCCGCCGAGTTGGTCGCGATGTCCGAGCCGTGCAGGCCCATCGCCACGCCGACATCCGCCGCGGCGAGCGACGGACCGTCGTTGATGCCGTCGCCGACCATCAGCACGCGCCGACCCTCGGCGCTCATCTTGCGAACGAGCTGGTGCTTGTCCTCGGGCAGGCACTCGGCCTCGATCCGGTCGACCTTCACGGTCTTGCCGACGCGCTTGGCGACGGCGAACCGGTCGCCGGTCATCAGCACGATGCTGCGCGAACCCAGCTCGCGCAGCTTGTTCACCACGCCCTTGGTGTTGTAGCGCAGGCGGTCCTCGAGACCGACGGCCCCGAGGTAGCGACCGTCCTTGACGATGTGCACGCCCGACATGCCCTCGATCTGCTCCTCGACCTTCGCGATGGCATCGGTCAGGTGCGGGTGCAGCTCAACGAGCCAGTTCGGACGACCGGCGAGGATCTCGCCGCCGTCGGTCTTGGCGCGAACGCCCGCGCCGTGGATCTCTTCGGCCTGCACGCTCGCCGCCGGCACGATCTTCGCCTGCTGGGCGGTGTGCATGATCGAGCGGGCCAGCGGGTGGTTCGACGACTGCTCGGCGTCCGCCGCGGCTTTGAGCAGCTCCGCGCCGTTCACGCCCTCGGCGGGCGCGAGGCGCGACACCGCGAACTTGCCGGTGGTCATGGTGCCGGTCTTGTCGAACACGAAGGTGTCGCAGTTCGCCGCGGCTTCGAGGTGCTGGCTCTGCTTGATCATGATGCCCAGGCGTGCCGCGGCGGTGAAGGCGCAGGTCATCGTGATCGGACCGGCGATCAGCAGCGCCGCCGGGCAGACGGCGATCAGCACCGTGATCGCCCGAAGCACCGCCTCGTCGCCGGCCGCGCCGGGAGCGTTGGACATCATGTACCAGACCAGACCGGAGGTCACGAGCGCCACCGGCACGAAGTACCGCGCGACCTGCTCGATGACGAGCTGCCGGGGTGTGCGTGTCGATTCGGCCTCGGCGATCAGTTCGGCCACCTTGCCGATGGTCGTGTCCGAGCCGATCTGCGTCGTGCGGACCTCGATCGTCGCGTTGATGTTCGTCGTACCCGCGTAGACCTCCGCGCCCGGAGCGACTTCCACCGGGAGCGCTTCACCGGTCAGCGAGGCCTGGTTGATCGATGACTGACCCGAAACGATCACGCCGTCCACCGGCAGGTTCTCGCCGGGACGCACCCGAACGACCGTGCCGACGCCGACCTGCGAGAGCGGCACCTCGCGCTCCTGACCATTCTCGACCACGCGTGCGGTGTCGGGGGTCAGGCCGACCAGTTCCTCGATGGCGCGCTGCGCGCCCCACGCCGTGCGCCGGAACGCCTGATCGAAGACCAGCAGGATGAACGCCACATAGCCCGCCGTCGCGTAGTCGCCGATGGAGAACATGGCGAGGATCGCAAGCGCCGCCAGCGACGAGGTCGAGGGGCGCCCCATCCACAGTTCCTTCACCGCCGGGATGAACAGGCCCAGAGCCAGAACGCTCGCGCCGAGGAAGGCCGGGATGTTGCGGACCTCATCGGGGATGCCCATCCAGCCCATGATCGTCGAGGCGAGCACCAGCGCACCGCCGCAGAGGTACACCAGGATCCACCGCTCGAGCTTCTGCTCGTGGTGCGAGCAGCAGGCGATGCCCTGGTCCTTGTTTCCCGAGTGCTCGTGGGAGTGATCGATCTTCTTGCCCGGATCGATCTCGGTCCCCACCGCGCCGCTCATGATCGGTGCGGGCTTCTCGTCCTCGCGGAATTGGTTCGACATCGGCTGAACATCCTCGTTCGCATGGGGGAAGGAGAGGCAAGTCGTCGAGACGATCGCAAACCGGCCCCTTGGGGCCAGAGCGTCGATGCTGTTCGGGTCCACCGCACCGAGCGAACCCGATGCCGCATCATCTTAGACCGAACCGGGCTTCAGCGCGGCGGATCCGCACCGAAACCCCGCCCGATGCCTGACATACGAGCGATCGCCGGGTCCGGTTCGACCCGCCTCACCCCGATCCTCCACCTTCCCCTTCCACCCTGCGCAAGAACCGCGCCAACTCGACGCCCGTCCCCGGCCCCCATCGCGATACCATGCCCCACGCACCGGCCACCCTCGATGCCGAGCTCGTCCCGTTTTCCCATGCCCCGAGAGGATTCCAGCGTGCCACAACTCCCCATCCGGCGACTGGCGATCATCGGCGACGGGCAGATGGGCCTGGTCATGGCCCGCATCGCCGCGGCTCAGCCGTTCGAGCCGCGCGTCACCCTCTGGTGCCACGATCCGGATTCGGCCAGCTCGCTCTCCCAGACCCGCAAATCCTCCCGCCTGCCGATGGTCACCCTCGACGAGTCGATCACCGTGACCGGTTCGGCGAAGACCGCGCTCGATCGCGCCGACCTGATCCTCGCCGCCGTCCCGACCCAGTTCATCCGCTCGGTCTGGACCGACCTCGCCCCCGTCATCAGCGAGCACGCCCCGCACGCGGGCATCGTCTCGGTCGCCAAGGGCATCGAGAACTCGTCGCTGCTGCGCCCGACGCAGATCATCAGCCGCGCCATGAACGAGCCAACGCCGCGCTCCACCGGCGTGCTCTCCGGTCCGACCATCGCCTCCGAACTGGCGCGGGGCCTGCCCGCCACCATGATCGCCGCCTCCGACGACCCGCTTCTGGCCCAGTCCACGCAGCAGCTCTTCACCACCACCTACCTGCGCATCTACACCTCCGAAGACCCGATCGGCGTCGAGGTCGCGGGCGCGTGCAAGAATGTGATCGCGATCGCCGCGGGCATCCTCGACGGGCTGAAGGCCGGCTTCAACGCCAAGAGCGCCCTCCTCGCGCGAGGTCTCGCCGAAACCACCCGCCTCGGGCTCGCCATGGGAGCGCAGGCCGAAACCTTCTACGGACTCGCCGGCGCGGGCGACCTCGCCACCACCTGCTTCAGCCCCGAAGGACGCAACCGCTCCTGCGGCGAAGCGCTCGGCAAGGGCGAATCCCTCGACCACTACCTGAAGCGCACCGACAGCGTCGTCGAAGGCGTCGCCACCGCCGAATCGCTCATGCAGCTCAAGGACCACCACGGCGTCGAGATGCCCATCTGCGAGACGGTCTATCGCGTGCTCAACGAAGGCCTCGACCCCATCGACGGCATCCAGTCGCTGATGAGCCGCGAGCCGAAAGCGGAGCGGATCGGCTAAGCGGGATGGGGGTGCCACGGGTTGACCCGAAGGGCAACCCGTGTGAGGCCACCAACGAGCGCGGCTTGCGAGCCAAGCCGTGGCACCCAGAACTCTGCCGGGAAGATTTTTCTCGCAATCGCGGCGCCGATCCGTCACAATGGCATCGAACTCCCACGGAGGACAATCGATGAGAACCCTGCTGTCAATCCTCGCCGCACTCGTGATGCTCACCCCGCTCGGGCACGCCCAATCCGGCGTGCAGAACCCCGCCGCACAACTCCAGCGCACGCTGCCGATCACGGCAAGGGACATCGAGATCCTCGACACCGTGCTCGAACTCTCCGATGCGCAGCGCCAGCTCATCGACGAACTCTTCCGCGATTTCGAGCAGCGCTTCCAGAGCGAAATCCGCGAGCGCGAACTGAAGATCAACGAACTCGTGGACGAGGGCCAGCTCCTGCAGGACGCCGACCTCCTCGGCGATGCGCAGCAGATCTGGTTCGACTGGATGACCGAGCGCAAGCAGCTCGAGCGGGTGTTCCTCGACGACCTCCGCCTCATCCTCGACGAATCGCAGATCGGCCTCTGGCCCATCGTCGAGCGCGAAATCCGGCGCAAGAACGAGATCGGCCGCGGGCGCATGGTCGGCGAACGCGTCGACATGATCCGATTCGTGCACGAGCACATCCCGGACTGGCAGGCCAACGAACAGCTCGCCACCGAACTCCGCCAGTACGCCGAACGCATCGATCCTCCTCTGCGCCGGCGAGCCGAACTCCTCGACAGCGAACTCGCCCAGCAGTGGATGATGAAGCGCATGGAGCACACCGAGGAGTGCATCGACCTCTACCGCCAGATCCTCGCCCAGCGCCAGCGCATCCGCGACCTCAACCTCGCCACGCTCGCCCGCATCAAAGCCGCGCTCCCCGAGGACACCGCGCGCGATCTCGAAGAGCGGTTCATCCAGCGCGAAGTCGAGCGCGCACGCGACTGGGGCACCGTGCACGAGCGCATCATCGCGGCGGGCAACCTCCCGTCACTCACCCCCGAGCAGCGCCAGCAGATCGAGCCCATCATCCGCGCCTACCTCGAACGCCGACCCGCCCTGCTCCGGCGCGTCTTCGATGAGATCCGCGCCGTGCAGGACACGCACCTGCCCAACAAACTCACGCAGGCCCTGGAGGGCAAGGGCGCCCAGACCACCATCGGCGAAGGCGCCGACGCCATCACCGTCTTCGCCCCTTGGGAAGTCGAGCGGATCGAATCGCTCGACGAGGCCTACAAGGCCCGCGCCGATCACGAGTACGGCACATGGAAGTCCATCCGGACCATCCTCACCCCCGAACAGCGCCTGACGCTGCCGCGCCCCACCGACGAGGTGCTCTGGAGCCGCGACATCCGCGAGCACGGCATGTAACCGGCTCGCTCCTCGCCGTCACCCGCCCCGCAGTTCCTTCTCCCACGCCTCGAACGCGAACCGGTACACATCCGGCCGGAACTTGCCCCACTCGCCCAGCGACGCCGGAACCTCGTACCGCTGCCACGCCTCGCTCGCCGGAACGCCCGCGCGCATCGCCTCGAGCGCCGCCTGCTCGGTGTGGCGCATCAGCTCCATGTACGGCTTCAGCTCCGCGCGGCTCGCCACGCTCCCGTGACCCGGCACATACGCCGTCCGGTCGTCGTCCAGCAGATCATCCAGCTCCTCGATCCAGCGCGACGGCAGCGCATCGCCGTAGAACGGGAACAGACCGTTGAACACCAGGTCGCCGCAGAACACCACCCGCGGCGAGTCCACATGCACCGTCAGGTCGCTCGGCGTGTGACCCGATCGCTGACGCAGCGTCACCGAGCGCCCGCCCAGATCGATCGTCAAACGACGCTCCCGCGCGGGCATCAGCCCGTCGGGCAGCACCGTTTTGATGTTCGAGTTCACCAGCCCCATCCCGTCCGGCTCGCCCTCCACCCGCGCTGCACGCTCGGCCATCAGTTCGCGCGTCGTCACCGTCGAGATGATCTTTGGCCCGCCGTCCACACGCAGGTAGCCCTCCAGCCCGTTCGAGTGATCGCCGTGCAGGTGCGTCAGCACGACATATTCCGGCCAGCGACCGGTCAGTTCTTTCGCGAGTTGGTTGATCCATCGCCCGCCCGCGGGCGTGTTGAACCCCTCGATGCACAAGACGCCATCGCTGCCCGCCACGATGCCGCCGTTGGAGACGGTCGTGTAGTCGCCGTTGGTCGTCACCGACACCACCGCCCACACCCCGTCCGCCAGTTTCTCCACCCGCGCGAACGGCGTGGTCAACTCCGGCTCGCCCTTCGGAACCTGCGCGAACGCCCGCCGAGCCATCACCGGAGCCGCGGCGAGCGCCATCGCCACATACGCCCCGCACCCGAGCGTGGTCCCGAGAAACCCGCGTCGGTTGACCGCGCAGGAGCACGAACTCTCGTGGACCGAGACAGACTTCGCCGACTCACAACCCTTGGCTTCGCTCATCTCGTGCTCCCTCGTGGCAGGACCCCACCGATCACCGGCCCCCGGGGGACCGCTCCCTGACAATATACCCCCGATCCCCCGATCCTCACCCACCGGATTTCCCTTGGCATGGGGGGCATCGATACCTATAAAGGTGGCTGCGTCCGTGTTCGCCGTACAGCCGAGATCCACGCGGCCACATCCGCCGCACCAGAAAGGCCCCTTTGACCATGATGTTGCTCCGCACCTGTGTTCGGTCCGTCACGATCACGATGCTGATCTCCGCAGCCGGATGCTCGGCCGCCCTGCTCACGGCCTGCGAGAACGAGGATGCCTCCGCATCCGCTGCGCGCTCCACAGCAGATCCATCGCCCGCCGCCGAGACCCGCGAACCGTCACCGGGCGACGAACTCCGGGAGCAGTCTCGCGGTCTCCTCGCCGAACTCGCGAAGCGGGTCACAGATATCACCGATCCGACCGAACTGGGCTACATGCGATATCAACTCGCACTTGAATTGGCTCAAGCGGGAGAAACCGAACAGGCCGTTCGAGAAGTCCAGGCGATCACCGACCCGGCCACTCGTAAGCAAGCATGCATGGCCGCTGCCTCTTACGTTGCCGCCCAAGGCGATCCAACAAGCGTCGACGAGTTGCTCGCCGATATCTCAGACGAATCGTTTCAGCCCATGCTGAGGAGTATCCGTCTCACGGCACACGCATACGCGGGCAACTTGGAACAAGCCAACGGAATACTTGAGCAGATGCACAGCGCGGGCCAGAAACTCGGCCCGAGCAAAGAATTCGACGAGGCCTCGATCCTCCTGCGCAGCGCGGAAGGCCTCGTAAAACGCGGCGACATCAAGGGCGCGCGGGCCGCGCTTGACCGCGCAGAAGACCTGCTCCGATCGCAGCAGGGTTCTGCGGTCATCGATCTGTTGCTCCAATCGCTCGGAACACTCCGCATCGAATGCGCAGACTTCGACAAAGCCGCAGAAGCTTCAACACTGATGAGTTCGGCGGATGTCGCTTCGATTCTTCGACATCGCATCGCGATCGAACTGTCCGAAGAGGGCAAACCCCAGACCGCGAAGGACCTCGCCGATCTCGTCGAAGAACCGCGATTCCGGGCACTCGCAATGGCCGCGGTCGGAGAGGCATTCGCGAATGCCGGAGATTCAGACGCGGCCGAAGCCGCCTTTGAAGCCGCGCGCACTTCGAGCCAGTCGATCGACGACCCCGGCCGTCTTCCGGGCGTCCTCTGCACCATCGCGCTGCACGAACACCGCTCCGGACGCACAGATCAGGCCAAACAGACACTCGACCGTGCCAGGGACGCGTCACCGAGTGCTTCGAGAGCGAGCACGCCGCCGATCCTTAAAGTCGCTCACACCTACAGCGAGATCGGGCATCCCGAGTCCGCCGATCAGATCGCCGAGCAGCAGTTGCAGACCGGCATCGACCCATCGAGCGGTCCTCTCGGCGGAGCGAACACTCTCCGACAGATCGCCGAGGTGCAGTCCGACCCCGCGGCCGCGAACAGCACACTCGAACGAGCCGAAGGCCTCATCGCCAACTCAACCGACCTGCCTGGCAATGTGTACACGCTGATGCGGATCGCGTCCTCGCACCGGGCCATCGGCAACGACGAAGCCGCCGATCGGTGCATCGCTCGAGCACGCAAAATGGCGATGAACGCAGGCAGCACCGAGCAGATGACACGCGTCCTCGAGGTGATCGCGCGGGCCCACGCCGAACAGGGAAACCTCGAAGCCGCGATCGCCATCCTCAATGACTTCGAAACGCCTCAGCAGCAGACTCTGGCGCTCTTGAAGATCGCGACCGCGCTGCGATTCGCAGCCAACCGAGCCGATGCGGGGATGGAGGAGTGATACTCATCGCGAGCCCCACCCGGAGCCCCACGCCCATGACGACGAAACGAATCCTCATCGCGATCGCCCTCCTCGGAGTTGTCATCGCGGCATACTTCCTTTGGCCGCGCCCGCCGATCTCGATCCGCCCGATCCCGGCGGACAAACTCGTGCAAGACTTCGACCCGGAAACAGCGACACCGGAAGAGGTGCGAGCGCAAGCTTGGCGCGTGTTCGACAAAATGGTGCCGATCGTCCAAGACCTACCATCTGATACAAATGAACAAGCCAATGCGAAGGATGCTGCCTTTCAGTCTCTGGCGATCCTCAGCGGTTGGCTCGGCGACATGGTCCGCGCTGAGACTTTGAGGGACGAGATCTATGACCCGAATGACTGGAGCCGTGTGACGCCGACCATAGCTGCTTTCTACTCCAGAACGCAGCAAACAGAAGTGATCGAGTCACTTCTGGACTGGACTACGGATGATGATTCAACCGCCCACGTGCTGTACTTCCTGACGATCGCTCGAGCGAGCAGCGGTGATATCGAAGGTGCGATCAAACTCGTTGAAGATCCAAGATTGATGAGGTCCCCAACCGGCAGGAGCGATCCGCATCACAAGTTCCATGCCATCCGCCACATCGTGCGAGCTGCGGCCGATGCTGGAGAACATGACCGCGCAAGGCTACTCACGGCTCAGGCCGAGGAACTGTACACACAGGCCGACATTGACCCTTACGAAGATAGGCTCGTGGATTGGCTGGTCAACATGCACTTCGACGCCCGTGATCTTGAATCCGCGCTGAGACTCCTGAACGAGAACGAAGCCATCCGTTATCAGCACTCCTCCATGAGAGAGTTCGATCCATTCATATCACACAGGGAGCAGATCGCCAAGCTGCAAGCAATGAACGGCGACCTTCAGGCCGCCGCAGACACGCGCGAGCTGGGAAGCGGCTACTGGTTGTACGAATTGGAGCTCTACATCCAGCCCGCAAAGGAACTCGCTGCCTCTGGAAAACCTGAACTCGCAAGACAGCTTCTTCGAGAAGGTGTCGAGGAGATGCGTGCGAACAACCAGCCCACGCAGGCACTCATCAGAATCGCGTCTACACAGCGCGAAATGGGCTTCAACTCAGACGCACAGGGTACGATCGAAGCGGTGTTGAATGAGAGCGACGACACCAGCACATTGTTACGCATCGCCGAATTTGAACGGGCCGGAGGCAATCTGGAAGCCGCTAAGTCAAGACTTCAACGAATCTCTGAGTCTCCCTTCACCTCTGAGGCACCGGAAGTTCGAAGCCGAATCCTGTTCGAGTTGTCCGGAGTGTATGCGGAACTCAGTGACAGCAAGAGCGTCTTGCAGCATCTTCAAACCGCCATTGAGAGCGCTGCCGAAATGGAGAATTCGAGAGACAAAGCATTACTTCTCTCCGACATCGCGGGCCTCCAAAGCGACTTTGATCAAACGGGCGCTCGCTCAACCTTCGGGTTGGCACTGTCCACGACAGAGAAACTCAAAGACGAACGTGCCGGTCTCTATGCCATCATCGCGAGGCAGCAGGTCGATTCTGGTCTTTTTCAAGATGCTTTGGAGACCGTAGAACGCACACTCAAATTCGATGAGGAGACTGGGGTGGACCTCGCGAAGATGATCTGCGCCCGCCTCGCCACAAGCGGCCGAGTGACGGCGGCCATGGCCGTTGCAGATCAGGTTCAGGTCGAGTTCGGCAAGGTGGTGATGCTTGACCTAATCGCATCAGAACTAGCCGACCAAGCACAGGAAATCGAACACGGGACCGCTTACTAGCCCCTCCCCCGCTACCCTTCCCCCGTGCCCCAAACCCTCCCCGAAATCCTCTTCCTCGGCACCGGCACCTCCAGCGGCGTGCCGGTCATCGCCTGCGCCTGCGACACCTGCCGCTCGTCCGACCCGCGCGACAACCGCACCCGCACCGGGGCCGCCGTGCGCTGGACCGACGACTCCGGCCAGCCCCGCGTCGTCCTCCTCGACGCCGGGCCCGACCTGCGCACCCAGGCGCTCCGCCACAACCTCTGGCGGGCCGATGCCATCCTCTTCACCCACAACCATGTGGACCATCTCTTCGGCCTCGACGATGTGCGCCGGTTCAATGTCGCCATGCGCAGCCCCATCGACATCTACGCCGAGGAGCGCGTCTGGGAAGCCCTGCACCGCGTCTATAAGCATGTCTTCGACAAAGCCGCGAACATCAACGACTCCTTCGTCGCCGACCTGATCGAGCGTCGCATCGAAGACCCCGACGGTGCGAATACGCCCGACCCTCGCTCCGGGCGCTTGCCCGCCTCACAAGGCGGAGCTGCGGCCCCCATCGACCTCCACGGCATGCGCTTCACCCCCGTCCGCCTGCTCCACGGCCACCTGCCCATCCTCGGCTTCCGCATCGAGCCCGTCCCCGGCACCGACCTCGCCCGGCGCGTCGAACGCTCGCCGCACAACCCCTTCCCCTTCGCCTGGTGCACCGACACCTCGGCCATCCCCCCGAAATCCTGGCAGCCCCTCACCGGCCTGCGCGCCCTCGCCCTCGACGGCCTGCGCCACCGCTCCCACCCGACGCACTTCAACCTCGACCAAGCCATCAACGCCGCGGCGAGACTCCACGCCGACCAGACCTGGCTCATCCACATCGCCCACGAAGTCCTCCACGCCCGCGATGAGCCCGACCTGCCCGAACCCATCCGCTTCGGCATCGACGGCCTCGTCCTCTCCTGCGACCAGCCGCCTCGCCTCGAGACCGGCCCCAATCAGAGCCGATCCGTCCCACCCGTGGACAGGAGAAGCCCCGACGATCCCCAGCCGGTCCGGGCCGAACCGGCGGACGAGCCGTCCTGATCCCTGCATGGGTGGCGTGGTCTTCTATGAAGACCTGTCGCCTGTCAAGTGATCGCGGATCGG
>CBFGVX010000083.1:0-13122 GCA_965652425.1 uncultured bacterium
TGTTGAGCGGTCAGGATAGCGCGATCTGCGGTGGGTTGCTTAGCGGCCTGCTAGTAAGCCAATCCGCAGGGAGGCTAATGCCGCAGTTCGCCAAGAAGCCGAGCGCGTAGGAAGGAATGCTCTCTTGCACCCTCGGCCGATCGCAGAGCGTCCACACGCTCTCCAGCACTTCGGGTTCCGGGAAGCAGCGGGCGATCTCGGACAGGTTTGCCGTTGCAAAGTCACCGACCGTGTTGCCTTCCCAGATGATCCCGAGTTTGCACGCTTCGAGCACATCCCGCGAAATCGACTCAACAACCTCGCGTTCCAACTCCTCTTGGTGCGAAGCGGATCGCCTGACACCGAGCGGCGTGTAGTGCTCGCACGACAAGTAGACGCTCTCCGTCGTCGTCCGGACCGCGAGGTTACGCCACTCCACCGGGTTTAGCCTGAAGTTCTTGATGTCCTCCAACGCCAATGCACTGAGCAAGAGGTACGGGATCTCGGGTTCCATACCGGTGTCGACAACCAACACGGCACCGCGGTACGAGGGGTCCGCGTCGCACACTCCCTCGCGCTGATCGATCACTTCTGTGGAGAACAATGGAGCCTCTTTCCTGATTCTCGCCGGGTGGCGTGGTCATCGCGCAGCGAAGCCCACGAGGAGCCGCCATCGCAGTCGAAAGTATCTCAGATCGTTCCGCTCTCAGCATGGAGTGAACCCGTAAAATCACAGATATGAGCCGCAACAGCACCATCGCCATCACCGCCGCCGCTCTCTGCGCCCTCCTCGCTGGCTGCTCAAGGACCGCAGCGACAAAGGACTCGTCAATGCCACCAAACCTCTGGAGCGAAGTCCCACCACTCACAGAATCCTTCGCTCAGATCGAACACCTCGTCGCCAAACGCGGCGGCCCAGCCCGCATCCCCTCACCTCCCCACGACTGGGCCGCGATCGAAGCCCGCCTCGGCACCACCATCCCCGAAGATTTCCGCCAGTTCGTCGACTGGCACGACCCCATGCTCTGGTCGTGGTTCGTGCACAGCGAACGATGGAAGGCCGGACCGACCGCCGAGCCAGCGGGCGTGTACGACTACCCGGACAGTCTCGACGACGGCTGCTGGCTCCGCGACATCTCCAAATTCAAAGTCGTCACCGCGCGCACCAGCGACGGGAACGCGGCGTTCGGCGTCCTCGTCGACTGCATCGACGATGTCTACGGCTGGGACCACAAGGTGCTCGACGCCAAGTTCCTGCACTTCGCCGACACCCTGGCGGCGAGCTGCATCTACCTCATTGCCCTCGACGACCATTTCGCGCCGCGCGGCTCGGTCATCGCGACGATCATGGACGATCCATCGATCGTCATCGTCGGCCGCAACACCACCGAGTGGCTGGCCAAACTCGTCGCTCTCGAAGGCCAAGACATCGCGCGGGGTGGCATGGGAGAACTCAACACCGAGGCAAGCCGCAGACTGATCGAGGACTACAAAGTGCTGAACCCGGATCAGGGCTGGTACTGAGTCGGGTGCCGTGATCTTCGCGCAGCGAAGCCCACGACGAGCCATTACCGCAGTTGAAAAGATCTCAGACGATTCCGCAATGCCCGTGGGCTGCGCCCGACTTCGTCGGGCGAGACCACGCCACCCAATCATGCCCCCCTTTCTCCACCCCACACCCCGCCACGCCCGATACAAACCCAGTCCCCACCCCAAAACCCGCCCCGCGGGTACCCTATCGCCGCGCCATGAACAACCAGCCCGACCACCCCGCCCAACCCGAGCCCGTCATCCGCGTGCGCAACCTCGTAAAGCGCTTCGGTGACCTCACCGTACTCAACGGCGTCAACCTCGAGGTCTTCCCCGGCGAGACCATGGTCATCATGGGCGGCTCCGGCTCGGGCAAGTCCACCATGCTCCGCAACATGATCGGCTCGCTCAAACCCGAAGAGGGCTCGGTCGAGCTCTTCGGCCAGGACATCTGCGGCCTCTCCGAAGACCAGATGAACGAGGTCCGCAAGAAGTTCGGCATCCTCTTCCAGTCCGGAGCTCTCTTCAACAGCATGACCGTCGGCGAGAATGTCGCCCTCCCCCTCCAGGAACACACCGACCTCGACCCCGAGATCATCCGCATCCAGGTCGCCATCAAGCTCGAGCTCGTCGGCCTGCGCGAAGCCCGCGACCGCTACCCCGGCCAGATCTCCGGCGGCATGAAGAAACGCGCCGGCCTCGCCCGCGCCCTCGCCCTCGACCCCAAGATCCTCTTCTACGATGAGCCCTCGGCCGGCCTCGACCCCGTCACCAGCGCCGAGATCGACCAGCTCATCCTCGCCCTCACCAAGCAGCTCGGCGTCACCAGCGTCGTCGTCACCCACGAGATGGACTCGGCCTTCACCATCGCCGACCGCATGGCCATGTTCGACAAGGGCCGCATGCTCTGCGTCGAGAAGCGCGAGCACTTCGAGAAGCTCCGCGACACGCCCAAGGACAAGCTCGACTCGCTCTCCGAAGACGACCGGCTGATCCGCCAGTTCCTCCGAGGCGACCCCGAAGGCCCCCTCACCGCCCGGCGCTCCGGCGACGGCTACGAGCAGGAACTCTTCGGCGAGGGCTTCGAACCCGCCGAGACCACCCCATCGATCCAGACCACCCGCAGCAAGGTCGCCGCGGCACTCCAGGAAGACGACCAATGAGCAGCAAACGCGCCAAACGCAACAACACTCTCGCCGGTCTGCTCGTGATCTTCTCGGTCAGCGCGATCGTTGCCGTCGTCATCATCCTCGGCGGGGCGCTCGAAGCGTTCGGCAAGCGCGACTACACCGTGCGCTTCCCCATCGAGACCGGCGCGGAGGGCATCGAAGTCGGCTCGCGCGTCACCGTCGGCGGCGTGAATGTCGGCACGGTCAAAGGCCGGCGCTTCGCGATGGACAACGGCGGCATCGCCGGCATCGATGTCACCATCGCCATCGAGAAGTCCATCCCCCTGCGCCAGGGCACGATCGCTTACCTCCAGCTGCCCATCCTCGGCGGCACCGGCTCCATCAACTTCTCGCGCCTCGGCGACGGCGACCCGCTCACCGAAACCGAACTGATCGAGGGCAAGATGGCCCCGCCCGGCCTCCTCTCCTCCACGGGCTTCGGCGAACAACAGGCCGATTCCCTGCGCAAGATCATCAAGACCGTGGAAGACACGGCTCTGCGGGTCAACAGCATCACCTCTCGCTTTGAAGAACAGATCGAACCGCAGATCACCCAGATCATCAGTTCAACCAACGAGCACTACCCCACCTGGCTCGACCGCGTCGACTCCATCACCGCCAACGCCGACGAGACCGTCGCCAAGGGAACCGAGATCGCCCGCCAGGTCGAGCAGCGCGTCGAGCTCTTCGGCGAGTTCATCACCGACGCTCGCCGCCTCATCGAGGACAACCGCGAGTCCATCCGCGCCGGGCTCGACAGCTTCGAACAGAGCAACGCCAACGCCGTGGAAATCACCGAGCAGGCCAGGGCCTTCATGACCCGCCTCAACGGCGAGATGTCCGACAAGGCCGTCGCCATCCTCGACAGCGGCCGCGCCGGGCTCGACGAAGCGGCAGAGGTCATCGCGAGCGCCGACTCCATCCTCGGCGAGCAGCGCCCGCACATCCGGGCCTCCCTCGCCAACTTCCGCCTCGCTTCCGATCAGCTCCGCGACACCCTCATCGAGGTCCGCCGCTCACCCTGGCGACTGCTCTACCGACCCGACACCCGCGAACTCGAATACGAACTGCTCTACGACGCCGCACGCGCCTACGCCGGAGCCGTCACCAACCTCCGCGGCGCCGCCGAATCACTCGAAGCCGTCAGCGCGGCGAAAAACCCCGACGAAAACGAAGTCGCCACACTCCTCACCGAAGTCGAACGCGCCTTCGAACGCTACCGCCAGGCCGAAGAGTTCTTCCTCCAGCAGCTCATCGACGCCCCCGGCGCGCAACGCTAAGCAACAATTATCGTGAACTGAATTACGGCCGAGGATTGATCTGCCGTCAGAACAACTTGCCGCTTTCGGGCGAGGTGGGAGAAACGGCTACATCTCGACGGTGGACGACGTAGTTTGCGAGGCACTGCTTTTCCCATGCTTTAAGCCGCACTTCCTGCGACTGCGCCTTCAGAATATGGGATCTGAGTTGGTGCGCCTTATCGACGGGATCAGTCTTTTCTGCTGGTTTGGCTGTCACAGCTTGTGTCCTCCTTGAACGAACCGATCACCTGTTTCAGGTAGAAGCTCGCGTTTGCTTCAAAACTACGATGATCTACCTTCAGGAGTGGAAATCTCGGGCGAGCATTTCCAGGGGTCCATGACACTACTGTACCGTCAGAATTTTTACGGACAAGCGGATTTCCTGCACCGAGTGCCATCGAAAAAAAGTCGAAAAAGCGACGAGGCCCCACCCCAATGAAGGGCTTGAACCGGACCCGATTATCCGCCTCAGCCCCCTTATCTTCCGTGATCGCATCATCGTGAAACTGGAAAGCCTTGCTCTTCGGATAAGGCTCGATGTAGATGACCTCCCTCACCCCCGCAGCGATGATGTGCTTCGCGCAGTTGTGGCACGGAAATGTAGTGCAAAAGACAGATGCTCCCTTGCAATCGCACCCGCTTCTGGCACATGCCAGTAACGCCTCCATCTCTGCGTGCACAACTCGTCCATATTCAGTGATTTCCCGCAAGGAACTTTTGGACAGAATCGCCGTTATCTTTTCTCGATCTGTCGCACCGAGTTCGCTGCAGAGTGAGTCGGAAATTTCGCCGATTATCCTCCTCTTCTCGAACGCATTGCTATCCCTCCCTCGCATGTAGTCCCGACCGTTCGGCAGATCCTCGATTCGACTGCCGTTGAACATTGGCCAGTACAACCCGCCCCCGAACTGCGGACAGTCGTTTGCGCCAGTTGAAAGTATCTGCTGCTCTCTCGCGACAACTGCCCCAACTTGACGGGACAGATCGCCACTACGAAGCGAAGACGCGAACGCCATAAACATGGCAAACTCGTTAAAAGTTGGCGTTACTGTTGGCTTGCCAAAAATCAGGTCAAGACATCGCTGAATACTAAAAGCCAACTTCTCATCATTACCTTCATCAGCGCAGAAAAAGTCGGCTAAACAAAATGTGTCTCGAGTATGCTGTCCGTATTTTTCGGGCTCATGCTCATCTCGATTGATGAGCTCTACCGCCTCGTGCTCGCCCATCCGCTCGCGAGATTCACCGGACAGATTCTTAATACGAATTTTCTTGTCCGTACTTACTGCAAAGAGAAAAAATGACGACCCATATATTTTCTTAAGCTCTTCGACCTCCTCTGGAAGCTTTAAAGAACTTATCAGATAGGCGGTCTTCGTTATCTCACCATCTGGGTTCGGTCTCCGGCTCTCGATTGCAGCTGCGGCAGCGATCGCCATGATCGCCGCATTGCACGACTGTCGGCGAACCTCATTTCCTCGATCAATTAGTCGCTTGTGTTTCTCATAACCTGTCTCGGCTATTTCTTCGTCAGAGGGAAAGAACGCTGGGATCACGTCTGTACTGATCCGAATGATTTCTATCCGATATCCAAAATCTGCCAGCCTCGCTTCGATAAGAGATCGGATTTTTGCATTGTCAGTGCCTAGAGGTCCAACCATGGCAATGACTAACTCGGAAGGAGCGTCGGCGTATGTCATGTATTCTGCAGCGGCCTTCTCGCTGTTGAAGGCCGCCACTGTTTGATCTTCAGTCCTCTCGGATGATTGCTCGTCGCTCATTCCAACCTCGCACGGAAGAGGCGCTGGCTAGCTACCTCTTGGAAACGCCGGTTCGTCCACCAGATTCTGAGCCCAGAATTGCTCCCAGAGCTGATTCTACCTTAGAAATCTCAGCTTTGGTCGTCGTCGATCCCAAGCTCACGCGCAGACACCCGCCTTCATCCAGCGTCCCCATCGCCCGATGACACCGCGGCGAGCAGTGCAGCCCCGCGCGCACCGCGATCCCGAACGACGCGTCCAGCACCTCCGCCAGATCCCCCGCGTCCCAGCCCGCGACATTCATCGCGATCGTCGGCAGCGCGCCCGCAAAATCACCCGTGCGCCCGTGCGCGTACACCGTCAGCGCATCGCCGAGCCGCTGGTGCAGCGATCCGAGCAGCCCGCTCGCCAGCGCCCGCGTGCGCGGGATCGCCTCCGGATCGTGCGCGCTGATCGCCGCGCCCAGCCCCGCGATCGCCGGAAGGTTCACCGACCCCGGCTCGAACGCCAGCGGCAGCCGGTCGGGCATGTCATCGCCCTCCGAGGCCGTCCCCGTCCCGCCGCGCCGAACCGGCTCGATCCGGCGCACGCCGTCCGACCACGCCCGCTCGCCGATCCACAATCCCCCGATCCCCGTCGGCCCCCGCAGCCCCTTGTGCGATCCGAACGCCATGAGGTCCGCGCCCAGCGTGCGCACATCGACCGGCATCGCCCCCACTGTCTGCGCTGCGTCCACCATCAGCAGCGCATCCGGCCACCGCTCGCGCAGCAGCGCACCGATCGCCGCGATCGGCTGGATCATCCCCGTCACATTGCTCGCGTGCAGCACGCACACCAGCCGCGTCCGCGCGCTGCACGCCGCGGCCACCTTCTCCGGATCGACCACCGTGCTCGCGTCCACCGGCACCTCAACCACCCTCACCCGCCCCGCCCGCTCGAGCGCTGCGATCGTGCGCGTCACGGCGTTGTGCTCGATCCCCGAGATCATCACCTCCGCAGGCGCGCCGGGCTCATCCCGCTCGCACGCCTGCACCGCGCCCACGATCGCCGTGTGGATCGAGTCCGTGCAGCCCGCCGTGAACGCCACCCGCCGCGCATCCTCTTCGCCGATCAGCTTCGCGAGCGCCGCCCGCGTCCGGTCCACCACCGCCGCCGCCTCCCGCGCTGCGCGATGCCCGCCGCGCCCCGGGTTGCCCGCGTCCACCGCCTCCGCCATTGCGCGCGCGACACCGTCCGCCTTCGGCCAGCTCGTCGCCGCGTGGTCCAGATAGATCAGTTGTTGCTCGGTATCAGGCACCGCACCAGTCTAGCGCAGTCGATCGCTCAGCGGACCTCATCGGGCAGCTGCTCGTGAAGCTGCTTCAGATCCTGCGCCTTGCTCGCGGGCATGATCAAGGTCGCTTCCTTCGTGTGCACCACGATCATGTTCTCGCAGCCCACCAGCGCCAGCGTGTGCCCGTCCTCGGCGTTCACCACGATGTTCTTTTTGCCCCGGAGCATCTGGGCTTCGCCCGACACCCGGTTCCCGTCAGCGTCCGGCTCCAGCGTCTCGCCGTAACTCGGCCACGACCCGACATCCAGCCAGTCCAGATCCGCCTCGATCGTGCAGACCTTCACCGCTGACTTCTCCGCCGGTGTGCCCGCCGCCCGCTTCTGCTCGCGTGAAGCCGGCTCCATGATCGCGTAGTCCACGCTGATCTTCGGCAGGTTAGGGTACACCTCACCGAGCACCCGCTCGTAATCCTTGGTCCCCCACGCCGCGGCGATCTTCGTCAACCCCTCATGACTCTCCGGCTTGTAGCGCCGCAAACAGTCCATGATCGTCGAGGCCTTCCACACGAACATCCCCGAGTTCCAGCCGAACCCGCCCGACTCGACATACGCCTGCGCCTTCTCCAGCGACGGCTTCTCAACGAAGCGCTCGACGAAGGTCGCCCGCTCGTCAAAGCCGGGGATGCGCCCGCCCCGCTCGACATAGCCGAAGCCCGTCGCCGCGTAGGTCGGCTTGATCGAGAAAGTCACCAGGCGCGTCGGGTCGTCCTCGACCAGCTTGTACGCCAGGTCCATCAGTTCGCGGAAGCGCTTCTCGGGCCGGATGAGCTGGTCCGCCGTCAGCACCGCGAACACCGCGTCCTTGTCGATCTTCTGCAGCACCGCCGCGGCGAAGCCGACCGCGTTCACCGTGTCCCGCCCCACCGGCTCGCCCAGAATCTGCGTATCGCCGAACTGAGGCATCGTCTCCCGGATCTGGGACCGGTAGCTCTCGTTCGTGCAGATGTACCGGCGTTCGGCGGGAACGATCCCTTCCAACCGGCCCGCCGCGATCTGCAGCAGCGACCGACGCGGCTCGCCCGGCTTCTCGGCGTCGATGAACGGCACGAGCTGCTTGGGCATGCTCTGGCGGCTCATCGGCCACAGCCGCGTCCCGGTTCCCCCCGCCATGATCATCGCGTAACGCATCGACTCTCCAGCCCTCTTATCCGTTGGCCATCACGAACCCAGCGAGAACGCCGCGGCGAGCACGGCCTCCGCTCCCGAATCGGCCGTTTCCGGACGCTGCTCCAGCACCCTCCCGACCTTTCGCACCGCTTCGGCGCGATTCTCTCCCAGCCGCACCAGCGCCTCGACCGCCTGCAAGCCCGCCTCGCCCAGGGTGTCATCCTCTCGCGTCGGCTTCGGCTCAGCGCTCGACGCCGGTCGGGACCCGGTTTCGTTCATCTCCACGCCGATGTACTTGTCCGCCTTGCCGTGCAGCTCGGCGACGATCGTCTCCGCCAGCCGCTTGCCGATCTCCGGCAGGCCCTGAAGCCACTTCGTGTCCCGGCGCGCGATGGCCCCGGCGATCGCGCCCACCGGCTCGGCCATCGCCTTGAGCGCCTTGCGTGCTCCCAGCCCCTTCACGGTGATGAAGAGCTGGAAGAACCGTTTGTCCGATTCGGAGGCGAAGCCCAGCAGGCGCGGCGTCAGGTTGGCGCCCTGGCTCGACCCCTCGTACACCTCGATGGTGTGCAGCACCACCAC
Organism: uncultured bacterium; assembly: GCA_965652425.1. Lineage (GTDB taxonomy): Bacteria > Planctomycetota > Phycisphaerae > Phycisphaerales > UBA1924 > JANSXG01. The sequence continues at coordinate 8,761 of CBFGVX010000083.1, forward strand.
GCCGCCGCGCTGGCTCTCCAGCGACTCGGCGGCGAACGCGGGAACCATCACCTCGTATGCCAGCCCCGGCGACCCCTCGGGGACGATCAGGCAGGCCGAACCCTCCAGCCGTTCCAGCGTTCCGCTGATGCGTGCGATCATGCGTCGAGCGTAGCAGACTCGCCCGATGCGGTGTCTGGGGCCTCTTCCGAAACGCTCCAGACCAGCCGCCCGTGCTCATCGAAGTCCGCTTGCATGTGGGTGTCGGGCCATCCGGTCGCCCGCTTGAACCGCTCCCGCAGGTCGGCGGTGATCCCGGCCGGGCCGAGTTCGGCCAGTTCGCCCTGGGTGTAGTCCACCGGCGGCAGGAAGCGGACCTTGGAGCGGCTGCGCTGGAAAATGGACCCCCACGCGGATTCGGCTTCGGGCGTGCCGTCCACCACCACGGGGATCACCAGCGCCCCGGTCTTTCGGATCAGCAGCCCCGCGCCCTCCTTGAACGGCAGCAGGTGGCGGGGCGGCTTGGCGATGTGGCCCTCGATGAACACGCCCAGCACGCCCCCGGCCTTGAGGTGGCGCATCGCCTCGCGCAAGGAGGCCGAGTCCCGCTTCGACCGGTCCACAAAGATGATCCGAGCGTACAGCCAGAGCGGCTCGAGGATCTTCGCTCGCATGTCCGCGGCCATCATCCATCGCGGCTCGAAGCCGATCGCCGCCTGGATCAGCAGCGGGTCGATCCCGGCGGTGTGGTTGGCGATGACGATCGCCGGACGGCCTCCGCCGAGCGGGCGGCCCGAGGCGTCGGAATGCTGGCCGAGGTCGGGGATGCTGTCCATGCCGTAGGCGTCGAGGCGGTGCCAGAACCGGGTGTAGACGCGGATGAGCCAGTGCAGTCCCGCCGCGGCGAGGGCGGTCCGGTCGCCTTCTTCGGGAACACGCCGGAGGGTGTGCCGGCTGAGGATCGCGATCCCGATCATGACCGCCGCCCACGCCACCGCCAGCACAATCAGCAGCACGATCACGGCGTTTGGGACCAGTTCAGGCGGCATCGGATGCATGTTAGTGTGCATTCACTTTTCCCGAAAGCCCGGTTCCCCGGCTTTGCTTTACACTCCCGCCCCGTTTCCCGATCTTGAGTGGAGCCATGCCCGTGAACGCTGCGAACGCCGGTCCTGTAGTAGGAATCGACCTTGGAGGGACCAACCTTCAGGTCGGGATCGTGGACGGTTCGGATCGGATCATCGGCCGCTCCAAGAAGAAGACCAAGGCCGAAAAGGGCGCTAAGTTCGTGCTCGATCGGATCGCCGAGGCGGTCCACGAGGCCTGCGAAGAAGCCGGGTGCACCGCGGCGGACCTGAGCGCGATCGGCATCGGCGCGCCCGGCGCGATCGACTTCGCGAGCGGGACGGTGCTGGAAGCGCCGAACCTCCGGTGGAACGATGTGCCGCTCGCCGCGGAACTGTCGGCGCGGTGCGCGGGGGTGAGCGTGCTGGTCGACAACGATGTGAATGTGGCGATCTACGGCGAGAACCGGCTGGGTGCGGGCAACAATGCGCGGGATGTTCTGGGCGTGTGGTGCGGCACGGGGGTCGGGGGCGGGCTGATCCTGAACGGCAAGCTCTACCACGGCGGGTTCGGCTCGGCCGGTGAGATCGGGCAGACGCTCCTGTTCCCGACCGCGCCGCTCACGCATCGGCTGCTGGAGGATGTGTGCTCGCGCACGGCGGTCGTGCGCCGGATCGTGACGCTGATCGAGAAGAACCATCCGTCGATCCTGCCCGAACTGGCGGCGAAGCGGGATCGGGAGAAGGGTCGCGGGCAGACGCCGCTGCGCAAGGTCGGGTCGTCGGTGATCGCCGAGGCCTACGAGCGGGGCGACACGCTTGTGTGCGATGTTGTGCACGAGTCCGCGGACCTTCTGGGGCGCGGGATCTCGAATGTGGTGACGCTGCTGGCGCTGCCGGATGTGGTGCTCGGTGGCGGTCTGACCGAGGCGCTGGGACAGGCGTGGGTGGACCGTGTGGCTGAGTCCTGCCGCGACCATGTGTTCCCGCAGGAGGCGCGGAAGGTCCGGTTCGCGGCGACGGAACTGGAAGACCGTGCGGGGCTGCTGGGCGCTGCGCTGCTGGCGCGCGAGCGGGTGCTGGCGGGTTGGTGAGCGGTATTCTCAGTTGCAGACGGTTCCGAACGCGGTGAGCACGGCGTTGAGGTCGTCGAGGTTGACGATGCCGTTTCCGTCGGTGTCGCCGGTTGAAGTGGTTTGTCCGAAGTTCGTGAGGACGAGGTTGAGGTCATCGAGGTCGACGGTGTTGTTGCCGGTGACATCGGCGGGGCAGGGGGAGGTGGTGCACGGACTGCCCCAGCGGGCGACGAAGTTGGCGGGTTGGCCGCCGGCGGTGGTGAACTCGCCGCCGGCGATCAGCGCGGGGCCCGAGCCGTCATCGAAAACCGTCAGAGCGTAGACCTTGTCGTTGAGCCCGGAGCCGAGCGGTCTCCATGCCGGGTTGTCCCAACGGGAGACGCGGTTTCCTCGAGGCGCATCGTCAAACTCCCCGCCGGCGTAGAGAGACGGGCTGTTGCCGTCGTCGAATACGGTCAACGCGTTGACCCGAGCGTTCAGGCCGTTGCCCAGTCTCGACCATGCGGAGCCGTCCCAGCGCGCGATGCGGTCGGCGGAGATGCCGCCTGCGGTCGTCATCGTTCCTCCCGCGTAGAGCGCGGGGCCTGTGCCGTCATCGAACGCAGTCAGTGCGTAGACCGCGCTGCTCGATCCCGTCACGCCCGAACCCAGCGGCGACCATGTCGAGCCGTCCCATCGCGCGACGCGGCTCGCTGCCACGCCGCCGACCTGGCTGAAAAGGCCGCCTGCGTACAGCGCGGGCCCGTTGCCGTCGTCGAACGCCGTCAGGGCGTACACCGGGTTGTTCGCTCCGGTGCCCAAGGGTGACCAGGAGACACCGTCCCATTTCGCGATGTTCTGCACCACCACCCCACCGGTCACGATGAAGCTGCCGCCCGCGTAGAGAGCGGGTCCGGAACCGTCGTCGAACACGGTCAGGGCGTGTACGAAGCCCGGACCGGAGTTCGAGTTCAAGCCGGATCCGAGCGCCGACCACGATGAACCGTCCCACCTGGCGATGCTGTTCGCGGGGGCTCCCCCCGCCTGCGCGAATCTGCCGGCGACATAGAGCGCCGGCCCCGATCCGTCGTCGAACACCGTCATGGCGCGCACCGAGTCGGCGCCGGCGATGGCGCCCACTCCCGTTCCGAGGGCCGACCAGGAGGAGCCGTCCCATCGGGCGATGTTGGTGGCCGCGATGCCGCCGACCTGCGTGAAGTAACCCCCTGCGTAGAGCGCTGGTCCGGATCCATCGTCGAAGGACGCGAGAGCAAAGACCGAGACGAAGTCTTCGTCGCTCACTCCTGCTCCGAGCGGGGACCATATCGGATCGCATTCCTGGCCAGATGCCTGCATGCCGCAGGCGAGGGCGATTGCGATCGTGAATATGGCACGGCGGGCTGATGCGACTATCATCGAAGTCTTCTCCACACAAAAAGGAAGCATCGGTCGACTGGGATATCCGCGGGGTCGGTGTGCCTCTTGCGCCACATTTTTTGAAATCGGAAACAGTTAGGCGTTGCGGGGCAAGACTCCGAGTTGGAAAACTGGGTGAGGCAGGCGGTATGCGGTGGCATTTCAGCGCCGGATGCTTGCCACCCATCGCTTGCGCGATTGGGCTCTAATCCTTGGCAAGCTTTGATGGCTGGAGTGTTCGGGCCGCCCCCTCATCCGGCCGCTGCGCGGCCACCTTCTCCCGCGAGGGGAGAAGGAGGGTTCTAGCGTTTCTTCATGGCCTCGCGCTTTTTTCGGATGCGCTCGATCATTTGGCGTTTGAGTTCGGCTTGGTGCGCTTCGAGCGGGGTGAGGGGTTTTGGGGGAGGGGCCGGTTGTTTGGGTGCGTTTGGTTGTGGTTCCGGTTCGTTCGGCCCGGCACTGGCGGATAAACCGCCAGTGGCACCAACGGAGCTTTGATCGTTGGAAGACTCCGACCGCCCCCTCATCCGGTCGCTTGCGCGACCACCTTCTCCCGCGAGGGGAGAAGGAGCCGGAGCATCGGGGTTGTCGTACTGATTGGGGTAGATTCGGTGCAGATAGCGGAGGTTGGCGAGGTCGAAGATGGCTTTCTTCTCGGCCTGTCGCTTTTCTTCGGCGATGCGGTGTTCCTGCAGTTCGGCTTCGCGGAGTTCGCGGAACATGGTGCGGCAGTGGAGGAGTGTTTGCGTCGCTGACATGCGCTGGCGGTTGAGCTGTTGCGCCTGGGCGCGGTCTTTCTTGTCGTCGCCGGTGGGTTCGAGGTTCTGCATGCAGCGCTCGAGTGTTTC
>CBFGVX010000084.1:0-12619 GCA_965652425.1 uncultured bacterium
CGCGAGAAAGTCGTCGAGGAAGTCAGTAAACGCGGCGATCGCGAACAGGATCGCGGCCCAGAGCAGCACGGCGACATGGTCGGGCAGAGAGGAGGCATCGAACCAGCCGAGCATCGCGAAGAACGCCGCGGCGAGGACCAGGCGCAGGGCGGTCAGGAGGTTGGGCAGCTTGCCCTTCAGACCGGGCGGGCCGAAGAGGGGGATGGGCACGGTTTGGTCGGCGGCGGCCATGATGGGGTCACGGTACCGCGATGGCGCGGTGAGCGGTAGCGCGACGGCGCGGGTGGTGGCAGGTCGTGGGGTGGTTGACCGGCGGGTTCATAGATGTGGTGGTGGGGTCGGGTTTGGGGAAAAGTGGTGCCGCGCGTGGTTTGGACGGCGTTGGCGGTTGCCGGTTGGCGGTACCGGGCTTATCCTCCGCCCCTGAACGGCGCTGCGTGGGTGTACGCGCATCGCGGTTGAGGTCCTCATTCCGGGGACCGATCGGCACGAGTTGGTGCGTGTACGGGCGTAAGACCCGTCGCCCGCAGACGGAGTCGGCCTGTTGGATCTGCTGATTAACCCTGTCATCCTGTATGTCGGTCTGGCGATCGGCGCACTCGGTGTGCTGATCGCGCTGCCGCGCGAGCGGGTGAACCCGCAGCTGATCGGGATGATCCTGGCCGCGGCGGGGTTCGGGGCGGTGATCGTGGCCCTGGCCTTCCGAGGGTTCGAGGCGGCGGGGCTGCCCAATCCGCATTTCTACATCTTCGCCCCGATCGCGATTCTGTCGGCCCTCCGGGTGATTACCCACCAGCAGCCGGTGTATTCGGCCCTGTATTTCATCCTGACGATCCTGTCGTCGAGCGCTCTGTACCTTTTGATGGGTGCGGAGTTCATGGCGTTTGCCCTGATCATTATTTACGCGGGCGCGATCCTGATCACCTACCTCTTCGTGATCATGCTGGCGACGCAGGCCCCCTCCGAGACCGAGACCGACGCGATCAGCTCGTACGACGCGATTGCCCGCGAACCCCTCTGGGCGACGATCATGGGCTTCGCGATCGTGGCCGTACTGACGGGCATGCTCGCTCAGGGCTTGCCTCAGGTCCGCCCGGCCGGGAACGAGGCCGATCAGCAGCTCCTGCTGGCGGAACTGCCCGAGAAGGTGCTCGATGACCTGTCGGCCAAACGGGTATTCCGCGAGATGGATCGCCCGGCGACCGAGTCGATCGGGACGGAGTACACCATTGACGCCGCGACCCGCACCTTCACGCTGAACATGACGCCCGAGGGCGCGTCCGACCTGCTCGCGCGGGCCGAGGCAGAGGATCGGCAGGTCGCCAAGCTTCTGATCGGAGACGGCTCGACGCTGGCTGACCTCCAAGCCGCGGCGGCTTCCGGCGGCGAGGTGCGTTTCGCGGTGGCCCCGGAGGTCACAGTGACGAACCTCGACACGGTCGGCTGGTCGCTGATCGCCGGTCACCCGCTCGCGCTCGAGATCGCGGGCGTGATCCTGCTGATGGCCATGCTCGGCGCGGTGGTTCTCGCGCGGAAGCAGATCGACATCGGCGAGGACGAGAAGCTCAAACGCGCTGCCGAACTGGGCATCCACACCGGCCCGACCGATCAGGCCGATGCGCCGAGCGGGGGTGCAGCATGATCATGATGACCCTTGCCGACACCGTGGGCGCCGGGATGGCGCTGACCGAGATGTACCACTACCTGTTCGTGGCAGCGGTGCTGTTCGGTCTGGGCGTGATCGGTTTTCTGTCGCGCCGGAACCTCATCATCATGTTCCTCTGCACCGAGATGATGTTCCAGGCGGCGGGCATCGCGCTCATCGCCTTCAGCCGCTACCACTTCAACCCCGACGGCGAAGTGTTCGTGATCTTTGTTCTGACCATCGCGGCGGCGGAAGCGGCTCTGGCGCTCGCGCTCGTGGTGCTTCTGTTCCGGCGCAAGCAGACGCTCGACGCGTCGGCCTGGGCCATGCTCAAGGGCTAGCGGTGTTCGCCGCGGCCTCGTTTCGTCTGTCCCCGCCGCCACTGGTTGGCGGTCTGATCTGAGGAAGTGTTCTCCGTGCTGGAGCTCGCCTCGAACCTGCTGAACACCACCTCTCTGCTCGGCGCGAGCGGCGGGGAGTCGCTGTTCACCTACCGGGAGGCCGACGCCGGCCCCGGCATCCTCGGCCTGATTCCGGTCCTCCCGGCGATCGCGGCGTTAATCTGCCTGCTGCTGCTGTTCATGGCCCGCAAGGGGATCGGCAGCGGCAAGAGCCGCGGCCCGGCGTACCTCGTGCTCGGCTTCCTCGCGGTGTCGTTCATCATCACGCTCTCGGGCTTCCTGATGTGGAACGGCGACGGCAAGCCGGTCTGGATCGTCAAGCTCTTCGAGTGGATCAACATCACCTGGAACTCGGGCGACGGCGAGCGGAGTCTGATCGCCGACTTCGGCTTCTACTTCGACGGCCTGTCGTTCCTGTGGATGCTGTTCGTGACCTTCCTCGGGTCGATGATCTGCCTCTACGCCTCCGAATACATGAGCGGCGACAAGGGCTACGCCCGGTTCTTCGCGGCGTTCGGGCTCTTCGTCGCCTCGATGTCGTGCCTCGTCCTCGGCGACAACCTCGTCATGCTCTACCTCGGCTGGGAGGGCGTGGGCCTCTGCAGCTACATGCTCATCGGGTACTTCTACACCAAGCCCGAAGCGGTGGCCGCGGCGAAGAAGGCCTTCATCGTCAACCGCATCGGCGACCTCGGCCTGGCGCTCGGGCTGTACCTGATCTTCACGACCTTCGGCACAGTGCAGTACGACGAGCTGTTCCGAGCCGTCGCCCAGCGGACCGACGCCGCGGGCAACGCCCTGGACTTCGCGACCATGTGGCAGTCGTGGGCGATCCCCTGCCTGCTCATGATCGGCGCGTTCGGCAAGTCGGCCCAGTTCCCGCTCTATGTCTGGCTCCCCGACGCGATGGAAGGCCCGACGCCGGTTTCCGCGCTGATCCACGCCGCGACGATGGTCACGGCGGGCGTGTACATGATCGCGCGGATGTTCCCGCTGTTCCTGATGGACCCGGATCTGCACGCCCTGCACGCGGTGGCGTGGATCGGAACCTTCACCGCGCTGCTCGCCGCGACGATCGGCATGGCGCAGTTCGACATCAAACGGATCATGGCCTACTCGACGGTGTCGCAGCTCGGGTTCATGTTCGCGGGTTTGGGCTTCCTGACGACGACGGGCGCGGCGTACCATGTGTTCACGCACGCGTTCTTCAAGGCCACCTTGTTCCTCGCGTGCGGTGCGGTGATGCACGGCTTCGCGGGCCAGCTCGATCTGCGCAAGCTCAGCGGCCTCTGGAGCCAGCCGGGCTGGCGGATCACTTCCGTGGCGATGCTGGTCGGCTGCATCAACCTCGCGGGCCTGCCGCTGACCGCCGGCTTCTTCTCCAAGGACATGATCCTGGCCGAGGCGTTCTACACGCCCGATTCGCTGGTTCACTTCTCGGGTCTGATGGGCTGGATCCTGCTGTTCACGGCCGGCCTGACCGCCTACTACACCTTCCGCGTGTTCTTCCGCGTGTTCGTCGGCCCTGCGCACTACGAGCCGGGCGATGAAGAGCACGGACACGCCGAGGAACCGGCCGATGACGGGCTCGAACTGGCCGAGGAGAAGCACAAGGCCGAGACGGTCGGTCGCGGCGAACCCTCCGACGATCCGCACCATCACGACGATCACGATCACGCCTTCCACCCGCACCCGCCGGGCTGGGCGATCAATCTCGTACTGAGCGTGCTGGCGATCGGCTCGCTGCTGGCGGCGATCCCGTACTTCATGCCCAGCGGCACCGACAAGGCCAAGGGCTGGGTCGGCGGGCTTCTGTACGAGTCCTCCGCGCATTACAAGAGCCCCGCCGGACATCCGGGGGATTCGGATGTGTATGCCGCACAGTTGGTGGAAGCCGATACCCCGGTCGTGCTGCCCGCTCGGTTCGCGCCGACAGAGCCCGCAGCCGAGGGCGAGATCAAGGCGGCGGATGCATGGCCGGTGCGTCAGGAGATCGAATCCGGAACCATCTTCGGGATGGACCCGCACAAGGCGATGTACTTCGTCTCCGCGATCATCGGCGTGATCGGCATCCTCATCGCGGCGTTCCTCCACGGACCGAAGGGCCCTGCCGGCCTGTTCATCGGAACTCGGACCGAAGCCGCGACCAGCCGCGCCGATGGGCTGCTCGCCAAACTCGGGCCGCTGCCTCGCTGGGCGCAGAACAAGTGGTATGTGGACGAGTTCTACGAGGCCACGATCCGCCTGCCTCTGTGGGTCTTCGCCAACATCTTCCACGCCATCGACAAGCTCCTGATCGACGGCCTGCTCGTCGACGGCTCCGCTTCGCTGCCCAAGCTCTTCGCCCGAACTATCCGCCCGGTGCAGTCGGGCGTTCTCCACGGCTACGCGGTCGGGATGGCGGCGGGCCTCGGTGTCATTCTCCTCCTGGTATGGATGCTTTCGCTGTGATCCTGTGGTCCCTCATACTGGTCCCGGTCGTCGCGGCACTGCTCGTTTCGATGCGCAGCGAGGGCTCTGCGCGACCGATCGCGATGGTCTCGTCGCTGGTGTGCGGCGTACTCGCGCTGATCGCCGCGATGCAGTTTGACTGGTCGAACGCCGGCGCGATGCAGCTCGGCACCGACAGCGGGCTGCCCCTCATCCCCGCACTCGGCGTGACGCTCTCCACGGGCGTGGACTCGATCGCTCTCTGGCTGATCCTCCTCGCGGCGTTCCTGCAGCCGCTCATGGTCTGGGGTTCCTCGACGGCGATCACCGAGAACCAGCGGTCGTACTACGCGTGGCTGACCGCCCTGTTCCCGGCGATGGTCGGCGTGTTCATCGCCCGGGACCTGATCTTCTTCTACGCATGCTTCGAGCTGACGCTCGTCCCCATGTATGTGCTGATTTCGAGCTTCGGTTCGACCAACCGCAAGAAAGCGGCGACCAAGTTCTTCCTGTACACCTTCACCGGCTCCATCATCGCGCTCGCCGGTCTGGTGTATGTCGCGGTGTTCAACATGAACCTCGCCCCCTCGACCTTCATCGGCGCGGGAGAATGGAACTTCGACATCGCCGTGCTGCAGCAGGCGGCGCGAGAGATGTCCCTCGGCCAGCAGGGGCTGGTGCTCCTCGCGCTCATGGCCGGATTCGCCGTGAAGGTGCCGCTCTTCCCGGTGCACACCTGGCTGCCGCTGGCGCACACCGAAGCCCCGACCGCGGGCTCGGTGATCCTGGCGGGCGTGCTGCTCAAGCTCGGCACCTACGCGATCCTCCGCTTCGTCGTGCCGTTCACCCCCGACGCGGTGCTCGAGTGGGCCTGGCTCATCGCGATCTTCGCGATCGTCGGCATCGTGTACGCCGGCCTGATCTGCTGGGTGCAGCGCGATGTCAAGAAGCTGGTCGCGTACTCGTCGGTGAGCCACCTCGGCTTCTGCGTGCTCGGACTCTTCGCGCTGAACATGACCGGTCTGCAGGGCTCGGTGCTCTACATGATCAACCACGGCCTCTCGACCGGCGCGCTGTTCTTCTGCATCGGCATGATGTACGAGCGCTACCACACGCGGTCCTTCAACGACCTCGGCGGCTTGGCAAAGAAGATGCCGATCTGGGCGTTCTTCATGGGCTTCTTCACGATGGCCTCGGTCGGCCTGCCCGGTCTGAATGGCTTCGTGAGCGAGTTCCTCTGCCTCATCGGCACCTTCCAGTCCGGCGCGGACGGCATCGGCGGCACCTTCGGCCCGCTCGGTCCCTGGTACGCCGCGATCGCCGGCACGGGCATGATCGTCGCGGCGATCTACCTCCTGTTCATGATGGGCAAGCTGGTGTTCGGCCCGCTCCGCGAGCCGGAGGGCTACGAGCACCACGGCCCGCTTCCCGAGGACCTCTCCGGTCGGGAGATCGGCATCTGCATCGCGCTCGCCGTGCCCTGCATCGTGCTCGGTCTGTACCCGTCGCTGGTGACCAAGTCGCTCGAAGCGCCGCTGCAGGAGACCATCGAGGTCTACACCGGCTCTCCGGTCGCGCCGATCGCTGAAGCCGATGCGCCCGCGCTCGTGGCCGTTCTCGACGGGGAGGCGCGATGATCCAGTCCATGCTTACCACTCTCGCGCAGCAGTCAGATGCGGTGGCCGAGGTCACCCCGGCCATCATCGAGAAGCTGAAATTCGTTGTTCCCGAACTGGTGATGTTCGTCGGGACCTGCATCGTGATGATGCTCGGTCTGTCAAAGAATGTCGCCTTCCGCAAGGCCTGCCAGCCCGTCACCATCTTGACTCTCGTGGCTGCGGGGCTGATCGCGGCGTTCGCGTCACCGGCGATGGAGTCGTCGCTGCTGCCGAACCTCAGCGGGTACATCAAGGTGCTCACCGCGATCGTCGGCATCATGCTCGCGCTGCTGATGACCGGCGTGGTGGACCGCGACTTCGAGCGATCGGTCGCCTCCGGGCGGGTCTTCGATTCGCTCCGATCGAACCGGGGTGAGTTCCACGCGTTCTTCCTGTTCTCGCTCACCGGCCTCATGCTCTGCGGCACGGCCGACGACCTGATCTGGCTCTTCCTCGCCCTCGAACTGACCTCCCTGCCGACCTATGTCATGGTCAGCATCTCCGGCGGATCGGCCCGTGGGGAGACCAAGGCGCAGGAAGCCGGCGTGAAGTACTTCTTCCTCGGCGCGTTCGGCGCGGCGATGTTCGTCATGGGCTTCGCGCTGCTCTACGGCGCCACCGGCACGACCACGCTCTTCGGCGAGGGCTCGATCGCCGAGGTGCTGCGTCAGAACGCGGCGGACACCGGCTCGATCGGTCCGATCGCCACGCTCGGCGCGGTGTTCTCGATCGTCGGCGTGTGCTTCAAGATCGCGGCGGTCCCGATGCACTTCTACACCGCCGATGTGTACCAGGGCGCGGCGACACCCGTCTCGGCCTTCCTCGCGTTCGTCCCCAAGACCGCCGGTTTCATCGCGCTCATCATGCTCGTGGGCGCGATCGGCTGGAACTTCAACGCCTCCAGCGCGACCGACGCCGGGGCGCTTCCCGAATCGATCCGCGTCCTGCTCTGGGTGATCGCGGCACTGACGATGTTCGTGGGCAATGTCATGGCCCTGCTCCAGCGCTCGGTCAAGCGGATCCTCGCCTACTCGTCCATCGCCCACTCCGGCTACATGCTCGTCGGCCTCATAGCAGGCCCCGCCGCCGAAACCAGCGGTCTCGCGGCGATCCTGTTCTACCTGCTCTGCTACGGCGTGATGAACATCGGCGCGTTCGGTGTGATCGCCTGCCTGGAATACCGCAAGGGTGACGGGCGCGACGAAGCCGAGGACATCGACGACCTTCGCGGACTCTGCCGCACCCGCCCGGTGCTGGGCGTGACGATGGTGATCTGCTCGCTGAGTCTGCTCGGTCTGCCGATCCTGCTGGGCTTCATGGGCAAGCTGTTCCTGTTCGCCTCGGGCATCTCCGCTGGCGAGATCGCGCTGGTCGTGGTGATGGCGATCAACTCCGCGATCGCGGCGTACTACTACCTGCGTCTGGCGTTCTTCCCGATGCTCGAGGTCCGCGATGCGGATGCCGAGCCGATGGAAGTCTCGCCGTACTTCTCGCGGACCGTCGCTTTGGTGCTGTCCGCGGGCGGTGTGCTGGCCCTGATCCCGCTGACGCAGACGCTGTGGACCCAGGCCGACCACGCGGCGGAGTTCACGGACCGGGGCATCCCGATCGTGGAAACGCTGCCACCAGTTGACGAGCAGGGCACGCCGATCCGGCGATGAAAGTCCAAATCAATGCAATGAAAAACGGGATGCCATCGGCATCCCGTTCTCAATTGGCTTTGGGGTGTCGCCGTCGGGTCAGGCGGCCTTGGCCGCGGCTTTCTTCGGGGCGTTGGCGTTGTTGGCCAGCGAGTTCAGGCCTCGCAGGCCGCCGCCGATCTGGAGCACCGCGCCGATCACGGCGACCGAGCCGACGATAAAGGGTACGACGGCCGGGTGCTCGGTCATGCTGTTGATGATGGCGGTTCGCCACGCCTCGACCTCGATCATGGCGGAAATGGAACCGAGTGTGAGCAGGGTCGCTCCGCCGACGGTGGTGAGGATGACGACCACGCCGCGGAACGCGAGGAAGGCGAGCATGCCGACGATGATCAGGCCGACGATCGCACCCACATAGTGCTGCTCGGGCGGCTGGCCGATGGCGGTCCAGATGTTCGCTCCGGCGAAGGCACCAGCGAGGCCACCGAAGAGACTCGCCGCATAACGCAGCAAGGGCCACGCGAGCATGGCGGCGAGAAGGCCGAGACTGGTGGCGACGATGGTCTGCGCGCCGATGGAGTCACCGAACTCGACGCCCGCCCAGACACCGCCAAGGCCGGCGAGCAGGACGATGACGAGCTTGTGCCAGCGGTAGCCGTTGAAGACGCAGATGCCCCCGAGGACCATGAAGATCACGGCCCAGACGATGTTCAGATCGGTGAGGACCTGCGCGAGCTTTTCGGGGTGGTTGAGCAGGTCGGCCCGGCGGACCGAGGCGTCTGAGAAGATGGCGAGAGGCGAGGGGCCGGGGTCCGGGAGAGCGGCGGTCGAGCCGGCATCGGGCGAGACCTGCGCAAGGGGCAGGGCGGTGAGGAGCTTGAAGAGCATGGGACGGTCCTTCCGTGGAAGTCTGGCGCGCGGCCGTGCGCTGCCGGTTGTGTGCTCGCGCAACGGCACCGCAGGCGAGCTCACGGGAGGATTTATCGGCTCACTCTTTGGGGCGTCGCCACTGAATCAGCAGCCCCAGCACCGATAACACGATCCAGACCAAGGCCCAGACCAGCGGCTGTGTCGGCAGGTGATCCAAGCCGGGGGCACCGAAGGCGGCGCCGAGCCAGATCGCGGCGGGGACCCAGATGAGGGGCCCGGCGAACGCCGTGATCAGGATCGCGGATTTCTTCGTAGCCAGCATGCCCAGCGAGAAGCCGACGATGTTGCCGACCAACGCGATCGCGATGATGCCGATCCGCTCGCGCGAGGGGAGCTGTTCCCAGGTGGGGCGCAGGCGCTCGCGGATGGATTTGAAAAGCTCGGAGAGCTTGCGGGCACCGTCCTCGGCGGCGGTGAGGCGGGCCTCGTAGCGAGCCCGGGCCTCGGGGTCGTCGGCGAAGGCGTCGTCGGGCAGTCCGGGGAGGAAGCCGTCCTCGCCGGACAGGCGACGGGTCGCCTGGTCCCGCAGGATTTCGAAATCGCGGTAGAGATCGTCGTAGGGGGAGGGCTCGCGCTCGGCGAACGGTTCGGGCTGGGCGGAGAAGTCGGGGCGGACCTCGAAGTACGCCGCGGAGCCGATGAGTCCGATAACTCCCAGCAGAACCGCCATGGTCCACGCGACGGTGAACTTGAAGGCGAGCACGCCGATGAGCAGGCCGAGGGCGGCTCCGGTGACAGCGACGATCACGGCGGGGGTGTCGAAGCCGATGATGGCGGGAGCGAGCAGGCCGACCTGGGCCCCGACAAGCATGCCGAGCAGGCCGAAGCCGATGCGGAGCGACTTGCCGCCGAAGATCCAGAGGAGCAGGCCGCCGATGAAGACAATGCCCATGATGGCATGGGTAGACAGGCCGAGGTTCTGGAACTGCTGAAGGATCGACTCGCCGGTGCCGAGCAGCCCCTCGATGCCCTCCGACAGCGACAGCGCTTCCGGCTGTGCGGTGTCGGGGGTTTGCTCTTGGAGGGAGATCATGCCGGGAATGCTCGAAAAGGGGCTTTGCGCGCATCGAATGCGGATGCACTTCAATATATGCCGATTCGGAACGGGAGCCGACGGGTTTCATCGGTCGGAAGGTCAGATGGAGTTGTGGAGATGAGCGAAGACGGGCAGCGGAACGATGGGGCGAGCGGCGACGGGTCCGAGAACTCCTCGGGGGAGCTCTCCGCGCACCCGCCGTTCAATCTGGACGAGCTGCGCCGGCGCATCGATGAGGTGGATACCAAGCTCATCGAACTGTTGAACACGCGGGCCGAGCTGGTGGTGAATGTCGGCAAGGTGAAGCGGGGGGACGGCACGCCGATCTACGCACCGCACCGCGAGCAGGCGGTCCTGAAGAAGGTGCTCGAAGCCAGCCGGGGGCCGATGCTCAGCCGCACGATCGAGGCGGTGTACCGGGAGATCATGTCCGGCTCGTTCGCGCTGGAGCAGCCCTTGCGGATCGGGTACCTCGGCCCGCCCGGCAGCTTCAGCCACGAGGCGGCCCAGAAGCAGTTCGGCTCGAGCGTGTCGTTCGAGGACCTGCGCGAGATCGAGGGCGTGTTCACCGAGGTCGTGCGCGGGCATGTGGATTACGGCATGGTGCCGATCGAGAACTCGGCGCATGGCGGCGTGGCGGAGGCGCTCGATGCGTTCCGGCGCTACGCCAGCGATGTGAACATCTACGCGGAGGTGCAGCTCGGCGTGCGCCAGGCGCTTCTGGCGAACTGCCAGCCGAGCGAGGTGAAGCGGATCCACTCGAAGCCGGAGGCGCTGAGCCAGTGCCGCAAGTGGCTGGCGACGCAGTACCCCAAGGCCGAGCTGATCCCGGCGGTGAGCACGAGCCGCGCGGTGCAGATCGCCAAGGCGGAGGGGCTGCTGGAAGAGCATGCAGGCAGCGCGGCGATCGGTTCGAAACTGGCGGGTCAGCTCTACGGCGTGCAAGTGCTGTTCGACAACATCGAGGACGACCCGAACAATGTGACGCGGTTCTTCGTGATCTCCAAGCAGGCGGCGAAGCCGAGCGCGGACGACAAGACGAGCATCATGTTCACGACGCCGGACAAACCGGGCGCGCTGGTGAGTGTGCTGCGGGTGTTCCAGGATGCGGAGATCAACCTTTCGCACATCGACAAGCGCCCAAGCGGGCGGACGAACTGGGAGTACACCTTCTTCATTGATGCGCTGGGGCACCGAGATAGTGAACGGATGGCGAAAGCGATCGAGACCGCCGCGGCGTTGTGTTCGGATCTGGTGGTGCTGGGGAGTTATCCGCGGTCGCAGCGGGTTTTGTAAGTGTGACTATGCATGTCGGGATCCTTGATGGGACGGCTGGTGAGGGACCGGGCATACCTTGGGCCTCCGAGTCTTAGCGATCGCTCGATCATCAATGACTTCGGCAGATTGGAGGCACGGGGTAGCGAAGGTGGCATTGGCTGTCCGGATGCTTGCCACCCATCGCTTGCGCGATTGGGCTCTAAACCCTTGGGCAATCGGAACTGCGGGGAGGTTCGGATCGCCCCCTCATCCGTCGATCGATCTGCGATCGATCGCCACCTTCTCCCTCGGGGGGGAGAAGGGGGGGGCTAGCGTTTCTTCATGGCCTCGCGCTTCTTTCGGATGCGCTCGATCATTTGGCGTCTGAGTTCGGCTTCGTGCGCTTCGAGCGGGGTGAGGGGTTTTGGGGGAGCGGTGGGTTGTTTGGGCGCGTTTGGTTGTGGTTCCGGTTCGTGCGGCCCGGCACTGGCGGACAAGCCGCCAGTGGCACCAACGGAGCTTTGATCGTTGGAAGACTCCGGCCGCCCCCTCATCCGTCGATCGATCTGCGATCGATCGCCACCTTCTCCAAACTGGTTGTCAGTTGCGGGAGAAGGAGCCGGAGCATCGGGGTTGTCGTACTGGTTGGGATAGATCCTGTGCAGATAGCGGAGGTTGGCGAGGTCGAAGATGGCTTTCTTCTCGGCCTGTCGCTTTTCTTCGGCGATGCGGTGTTCCTGCAGTTCGGCTTCGCGGAGTTCGCGGAACATGGTGCGGCAGTGGAGGAGTGTTTGCGTCGCTGACATGCGCTGGCGGTTGAGCTGTTGCGCCTGGGCGCGGTCTTTCTTGTCGTCGCCGGTGGGTTCGAGGTTCTGCATGCAGCGCTCGAGTGTTTCCAGCGCGGCGATCTGGATGCGGATCATGACCTGCTTGAGATCGGCGAGGGTGGGAGAGGACTGCGAGATGGTGGTGTGCATGGCGCGCTCCGGCGGGGGTGAAGGAGGGGGCGATGCGAAACATGCACGCCCTACGCCCTTACCCAGCGGCGGGCCCACTTGGCGCGCGCAGGGGTGGTAGATCCGGAGAGGTAGTGAGCGGATCCTCAGGAAATAGGGGGAGAAAAAAATTTGAAAAAGTTGGGTGGTGTCGGATTTTTGCAGCCCGATCGGCGCGCGCAAATGCGGACTTCTGGACCCGGTTTTGGGGGGGGTTGCGAGTTTTGCAGCGCCTCGCGGGGCCTACGCCCGACTTTGTCGGGCTAGACCCCGGCACCCTGTTGTGCTCGGCATAGTCGCCTCAAGGGGCGACCATCGCACCCGTTTGGCGCATAAAAAACCGCCCTTTGGGGCGGCTGGGTGGGCTTTGGGAGGTTGCGGCTGGTTCAGCCCTGGGGGGGCTGGTTCATCTTCTTGGGGCCGAGGTCGATTTCGCCGTAGGCCTTTTCGTAGCCCTGGACGGCCTGGTGGAGCGAGCCGAGGAGGCGCTTGGCGCCGGCCCAGTTCATCACGACGCGAGTGCCGACCTGGAAGACCATGCTCGGCTGCTGGCCCTGCTGCTGCTGCTGGGGGAGGTTGAGGCCGAAGTCCATGACCATCTCGTCGGAAGTGGTCGCGGTGCGGATG
>CBFGVX010000085.1:0-12550 GCA_965652425.1 uncultured bacterium
GAAGCCCAGTTCCAGACCTGCGTGGACTTCGCAACCCCCGAACTCGGGTGGCATGCGAACTGGCTTGGCGAGCGGTTCAAAGATGAAGGCGTCTCCGGGCGAACCCTTGATCGGGCAGCGCGGAACCGATTGCGGGAAAGCGTGCGCGCCGGCGGGATCGGCATCGTGTACGCGGTCGCGATGGATCCCTGAAGGCGATTCTCGACAATGCCGTGGTTTCAGAAGGTGTCGACGACATCTTCAAACTGGCAGGTTTGGAGCGGCCGAACATCGGGCTGCTGTCGGACGAGTTCCTGGAAGATGTTCGGTGCTTGGCCGCGGCGTGGAACCTGCTGAGAACCCCGCCTCCGATGGATGCGGGGTTTTTTCGTGGAGTCGTGGGTCCAAGTTGACCCGATGGTGCAGCGCATCGGCGTACCGGCCGAACTGCATGTAGGCTCTCAGGATGCCTACGGAACCTAGCAAGCGGATCCCCTTGCCTCTGGCGTTGTTCGTCGGGGTGTACATGGTGGTGTTCTCCGGAATGGCACTGCGCGTAGGGAACGCGGAGTTCGCGGTCTACGCGGGGGCGATGGTGGCCTTCATCGGACTGGTGGCGTTCCTGCACCGGAGGTTCGGACTTCGCTGCTCGACGCTGTGGCTGCTCGCGGTTTGGGGGCTGGTGCATATGGCGGGGGGAACTGTGGCGATCCCTGCGGGATGGGCGGACGCGGGTGGGGCTGTGCTGTACAGCCTCCGGCTGCACCCTCTGACGCCGCGGTACGACCAACTGGTGCATGCTTTCGGGTTCTTCGCGGCATCGCTCGCGTGCTTCGATGTACTGGTGCGTATGACGGGGCACCGCGCCGGGCAGCCGAGGTTGGGACTCGCGGTGGCCTCGGCGTTGATGGGGTGCGGGCTCGGAGCGCTGAACGAGGTGCTGGAGTTCGTGATCACGCTCACGGTGCCCGATCACAATGTGGGCGGGTATGTCAATACTGGTTGGGATCTGGTGTCGAACTTGGTCGGGGCGTGCATGGCGGCGGTGTTGATTGTCGTCCGCCGGCGTTGAGAGGCGAGAAGCCGGCACGCCGCGCAGCTGGGGCTCAGCCCTGTCTGACGGCTTATCTGTTCGGTACATGAGCGGGCCGCGCTTTCTGTATCGTCGTGCGAACCTTGGCGCCAAAGGAGGCAACGGACCACGCTTCCGCAAGGAGGGCACGGATGGCTCCCAGACGACGCTACGAACTTACCGATGAGCAGTGGAAGCTCGTGTTCGGCAGGGGTGTGAGCATCGGGAGATCTGGGATGTGATCCCGCAGCGGAGCGACCAGCTTCGTCGAGAGGGCCTTCGCATGTTCAACGAGGCCATCTACAAGGGCCGGAACGTGGTGGAGAGCTGCGTGGGCTGGACGAAGACACCGTCCGTCGCGTCTCTCTCTTCCGCGGCAACATCAGCCCCAAGGAACTCGAACAGCGGCTCAAGAGCCGAGTCCGTCACCTCTGCGGGAAAGCCCTTCGCCTGGAGCCCGACCGCCGGTTCTCCTCCTCGGCCGCGATGGCACAGGACATCCGGAACTTCCTCGAAGACCGCGACTTCGCGGAAGCAGCCGCGGAGCCGAGGCGGGACAAGATCCGTCGCCACATCCGCAGGCATCGGCCTGCATACGCCGCAGGCCTCCTGATCGTCTGCTTCTCCGGGCTCGCCGCGGCCGGATCCATCTATGGAATGATCAACGCCCGCGAAGTCGAAGCGCAGCAGGCAAGGGCCGACGCCGCGACGGCACGCTCCGAGAGCCAGGCAGCGCGGGTGCGCGAGCTCGTGGATGTCATGCTCATCGACCTGCACGACGCGGTGCAGCGACTCCCCGCGGCGACCGAGGCCAGGCAGATCATTCTGGAGACCGCTTCGAGCTATCTCGAGGAGATCTCACGGGAAGAAGGGGCTGACGATCCGCTGGTCCTCCAGCAACTCGCCCGGGCACACGACCGGATCGGCGACCTGCTCGGCGGAGTGCGCGGAGCGACGCTTGGTGATCTCGACGCCGCGATGGACCACTACACGCAAGCGCGGCGCATCCGAGACGGCTTTACCGAATCGCAACGATCGGCGGTGCTGCCCGGCATCGCGGCGAACCACATGGGCGTCGCCGATGTCTGGTTGCAGGACAGAACACCAGCAGCGGCGACGCGAACGGCGACGGGATCGTCAACCTCGACGATCTCAACCTCGTCCTCACGAACTTTGGAACGGTCTGCCGCTGACGCGTGAAAGATTCGGTCAGTTCTTCGCCCGGCCAAGAAGCTGGTGAAGAACCTCGATGCCTCGAGGCCCGAGTTCGCTGGTGATGGCCCCGCTCAGAACATCTTCGATCACGCTCGCCACCTGCTCCGGTTTCATCCCAAAGAGTTCGCATATCGCGGCAGGCGCGAGACGCTCGATGAGGCACGCATGAACGATCCCCCACTCGTTCGCGCTCACCATCGTGCGAACGGGCTCGAGCGCTGCCGCTCGAAGCTGTTTCCTCATTCTTGACAGCCGGGCCCGGGCTGCGTCATGAGACAGACCGGTCTGCTCTGCGGCTCTGCGTGCATCCCAATTCTGCAGGACGCACAGCTCCACGAGCTGCTGATCATTCGGATCCAGGCCCTCGATCAGTCTCGTATGAAGAAGTGCGAACCGTTCGTCCTGGGCCGCTCGCTCGTCCATGTCGGAGACATGTGTCCCCGGCCCGATGCCGCTGGCCTCCGGTTCGATCGTGTGTTCTCCGAGCTGTGAGGACTGGACCGCCGGACCACGCATGCCGCCTTTGCGCAGCCTCGTGCGGATTTTGTTGCGGATCGCCAGTCGAAGCCGTCCGGCGAGGTGTTCATCGGATTCGTAGTCTGACTGGGCAATGTTCCCGAGTTCGTGGACAATCACGCTCTGAGCCACGCTCTCGGGGATAAGGTCGACCCGATCTCGCTTCCCATGCAGTTCCGCTCTGGCCTGCACCACCATCTGATCGGTCAACTCTTCGATCGCCGCTCTGAATCGCTCCGGATCGGAACTGCTGAGGGCATCGACGAGCACTCGGGTCTGGGGGCTTCGCATGGGCAGGCTCCTTCGCTTGCGGCCAGCCGCGTCGGACCACACCAGTAGGAAGTCCAAGCCGCAGCAGCTCAGAGTGTACTGAATGGCAAAGCCGTGCCCCATGCAGGTAGCGATGGGGCACGGCGCTTGCCGCGGCAAGGCGACGAGAGGGGGGGTATGGAGGGTGGGTGATGAAGAAAAGCGGCGGTTTCAGCGTCGGCAGAGCTGGCACGATGCGCTCGCCCAGTAGAACCGCAGTTCGATCACCCAGGCCTGAGCCATCTCGTAGAAGTCGGCCGCCCAAACCAGCAGATCATCGACGCTTGTTTCGTTCTGCGCGGGCAGTTGCTCAGGGCCTTGCTGTGGATCCGCGATCCGTACCAGCATCTGCTGAGGTGTTTCCATGAGCACGACATCGGGGCGGGGGCACATGGGGGGCGTGTCTGACGAAAGGGCATCCTTCGAGGCCGCTGCGATCGTCAGGGCGGCCAGGGAAACGCTGAGGGTCCTGGTGAACATTGCTCGATCTCCATTGCGGTCGGGTCGGTCATAGCCGCTCCAGCAGCGGCGTACACCCATCGAGTGATCAAGCAAGGCACGGTGTGACACGCGACTCCAAGAATCCTTCAAAAAGCCCTACAAATGGGCATAAGTAACACCCGCAAACCAATACGGAATGGATCTCCGAAATGTCACAGCGTGAGGATCCCGATCGCTCATGGTGCAAGTCGGGTGATCGAACGGTTTCTCGATGCCGGAATTCACATTGAATCTGACCGTGATGGCCGGTGCCCCGTCAGCATGCCTTCGCGGTATCAGATCCTGCGGTGATTGCGCCCATAACTCCAGATCCGTCAGCCGCTGCTCAGGCATCGTTTGCAGACAGCATTCCGTCGGAACGCTGCTCGATGACAGAGTGAAGCATCTCGAGAAACGATGCCACGCCCCTGAAGGAGGCCAGCCGTCCTTCACGATGACCACAGGCTTTTCTGGAGATCACAATCGACGCACGCCGCAGCCGTACACGGCCTCAATCTGACAATTACCCCACAAAGATCCCAAGCCCGCAAACATGCATGATCTCGATTTAGCGGCGAGACAGCCAGAACCGTCACCTCAACCCCCCTCGTGTGCGACCGACATGGACTCAAGAAGGATATGCAGATCGTTCATTTCGACTGTCCCGTCACGGTTAAGATCCGAGGCATCATCGCTCGTTCCGAAGAGCTGGATCAGAATCTCCAGATCTCGCAGATCCACCCGACCATCGCGGTTGATATCAGAGGATACCTGCACAAGCCCCTCGTTCGCGCTGCTGAGAAGCGGCCCGATGTATGCGTGATCCACCTCGACGATCTCCCGGCGGCCCTGCAACGCAGACGCCGCGACAAGGATTCCATCGATCGTAGTAAAGAGTTTCACACGGTAGGAGGCGATACCGGATGATGACTCAGACCCATCAGAGAACTCGATTATGGCCTTCGCCGGCAGAATCAATCGGAAGACTTCGTTCATCCACTCCGTCGGCACATGTGCTGCAGGCGTGACGACGAGAACTTGATCCATCGCAAATAGATCTTTCGTGTCCGAGCCACGCACCAACGGCGATACATACAGGCCAAGCTCGAGAATGGATGCCATAAAGGATCGGCGGTTCCTCTCATCGCGAAGACTTTCAGGCAGTCGTGCAGCCCACCATGCATCGACATCCGTTTCCACGATCTCCCCGGCAATGAACCCGTACGATTGCAGCACGCTCGGCAGCGAGGCCTGCTCCGCTGATACCCGACGATCATCTCGCACCCCGATCCAATACGCATCCACAGACACCTGCACTCCTGAAGAGTTGACGAACAGATCCTGGTCCGTCTGGATCATCGCGTCTGATTTCGCATGACTTTGACCGTTCGTGTCAGGATCCTGCTCATACTCAACCGCGGCGGTACCCGACGCTGGTGACCGGATGCGATCCAGCGAGCTAGCCGCTCTCTGACCGGCGGTGGGCCCCGTCCCACGCTCGGAATCGGAAGTTTCCAAGGCGTCCGGCAAACCGGCCGCACCGCACGAACAAGCCTCGGGAATATCGCGGGTGGAATTGCCGCGCCCAGCCAGCACAAGATCCACATCGTCCATATCGACCCGGCCATCGCGGTTGATGTCCGATCGCACCTGAAACAGGTTCAGCGGATCGATCGGATCAGTCCCGACCAGCGATAGAACACCGCCGACATCCGTGTTGGTGACTCGCTCGTCCCCGGTCGAATCACCCACAAGCTGCGAGAAGCGATGCCTCGAAGATGATCCTTCAAGAAGATTGCCCGCGAGGTCGCGGACCCCAACAAGCTGCACGCAGTACCGGGCCACATCAGGCAGCGGCGAAGCGAAGTCAATGATTCCAACACGATCGTCGGTTCGAAGTGATACCGCGAACACGGGCACTTGAACCGGCAAGCCGTCTGCACCGAAGCCGCAGATCAAAACCGAGGCCTTCGTGAAGGTCGCGGGGTCGATCGGCTTATCGAACTCAATCAGAAGCTGCTGAACGCCTTGACGAGGCTCCGACAGGAGACCACTCGCTCCGAGCGCGACAGGCACTTGGCTCAGGCCATCGAGGGCATGATCTGCGATCGCCAAGAAGGAACTCACCGTCGGCGGTGTGTTGTCCGGATTGAAGGAGATCACGTACTCACCAGGACCGTTGCTATCGAAGATATGCAGCAGTCTTTCGTTCACTTCTGGCTGGCCGAGCGGGCGAAGGACACGCCTGGTTTGCCACGCGTTGTATTGGGTGCTGATCTGCTTGCCATCGGTGCGTGTGACACTTTCCAACGGGTATGCCGCGTTGAACGGATCGTCGATCCGGATGTAGGCGTAACCGCTCGGCATATTGACCGATACAGTTGCGGTCAGGTTCTCTGGATCAGCATTCACCTCCGCACTGGTGATGGCCGTGACCGGAGCCGTGTTGTTGTCGGGCGTATGCAGCGTATCCGGCAGATCATCCACATCCGGGAACTGATCGGTTAGGAATGACGGCTTCTGGATAGGCGCGAGCGGTTGTCCATCTGAGCCTACTCCTCTTGACTCGTCATCGAACACCACGCGCGTCAACCCGAACACATCGACCGACTTGATCAGAGACAGTTCGGGCTGCGCGAACGGGGAGACATGCTCGAACTCTGCGGAATAGGAGACGAACTCGCCCTGAAGCGAGGAGATCACGCTCCACTGCGCGGCAGCGGTGTCGTTGGCTTGCACATTGCCCAGATTGACATTCAGAGAGGGCTGGACCGGGTCAAGGTTAAGCCGGGTTCCAACAATCTGGAAGTCGACCACGAGCCCAAGCTCGTTTTCAACAATTGTCGGTTGCGAAGATGCGATCGACAGATTGTTCGCCGGCCCGGCTCCTGTATTCGCCACCTGCAGACCGAGGGAGAAGGGAACCGCCGGCTCGACTTCGGGTGTAAACGGGTCGTCGGAGAAGACGACTGTTTCGAGGAAGTACTTCAGTTCCAGGGCAGGGTTTGGTACGACGGAGATCGGCACCGGGAAGAGGGGAACCTCGACGAGAGAGCCGCCGAAGAAGTAGCTGATCTTGCCTGAAACCGTGTACGGGGTCGTCACCTCGGGCGCGGCCTCGTCGAAGGGGATCAGCGTCCAGGTGACGGAGCCAGACTGTCCAGGCGACAGAGACGATGATCCTCCGATCCCGCCGATGCCTGTCACAACGGGAGCGTCGGCTCCGGCGAAGAGGACATTGGAGATCTGACCCTCCGCATCGCGGATGAACAGTTCGACGGCAAACGCGTCGAGCGACTGATCCGACTCATTCTCGATGACCAGTGACGCCTCGAACGCGGACCTCGTGAGTGTGAGGGATTGATCGATATCGATCGTCACCGAAGCACAGATACCCGACTGCGGCTCGGTCTGGACACGCACCACATCGGCGGAGTAATGCAAACCTTCAAGGATTCCTCCATCAAAGCCCTCAGCAACGGAGTCTGTGGTCCCTGCATCGGCGACCTCCAGGAGTCCGAGCCAGACATCTCGATCGATGAAATCCGGATCCATGCCCGGTTGCAGATCCGCTGCGGTGAAAATATTGATGCTCCAGTAATCGACGGTTCGGTTATACCGTTCGAAGAACGAGAACAGATGCTGATCATTCAGCACCGCAGGATATGGAGTTTCCAGCAGCATCTGCTGCTCACCCTGAGAAAGGTACGGACCCTCCTCCGAATCGATGGCCGTGAAACCCTGGAACACCGATGCCCACTCCGCAAGGTTGTTCGGACGGGCCTCGTCTCCAAGAACCCACATCGGATCCCCAAACGGGTACCACACCGAGTTAAGCAGATCCAGATATCGTGAGTAGTGCTCGTACAGAAGTCGACCCGCCGGGTCATCGATGTCATCAGGTCCCCACTGAAGACGAATCGATCGTGATCGATCGATCAGCGTATCCGCGATCTCATCGATGGAGCACACCTGGCTTGCAAGGAAATCCCCAAAAGTGCCACCCAGCGGATCGTCCGGATTCGGCTCACCATCGAGTATGCACTTGCCGAGGCATTCTCGTATGAGCGAGCAAAGGCAGCTCGAGTTCCCGAAGACGGAGCAAGCCGCGGCTCCGACACCCGTGAACGAGCCAAGGCAGCACACAGCTTCCACGGCGCAATTGACGCCATCACCGATGGTCAGACTGTCGATCTGAAGAACACAGTCTCGGATCAAGCCGATCTCGCACGGGATATCGAAAAGGCACAGGGCAGTGGTGGCACAACTCAGGCAGTCCGAATCGCAGGGCACCGCCTGCACCGTTCCCGGTTGCAAAGGGGGAATGAGGTTCGGGCCGACAAACCCGCTATCACCACCTCCTCCAACCGGCAGCGGAGGAGCTATGGGAGGCGTTCCCGGAGGGCAGTCGCTGTAGTCACGAATCTGAACTGAGATGCTGAACAGATAGTCATCGCCGCAGAATAACTCGTAACTGACGCTGCCCGATACCGCCCCACAGGTTCCCGAAGTCACCACAGGATCACGCACAAACAGCACAGGAACGGAGACCGAGCACGACCCCGACAGGTTTCCGGGCTCGCACCCGCCCGGCAGATCTCCGATCTCTTCAACCAGCGGGATGATCTGCCAGTCACCGATCGACTCGGGCATGTTCAGTCGCACATTCTCCGCGGTAATCAGCCCGTAGTTCGTCACCGTGATGCTGCGCTGCACGACATTCGAAGTCTCGTTCGTGAGATCGATGAGCGTGGGGTCGACCACGATGACGGGAGCCGGCACAAAGGTCTGGAACTGCGCCTGTATGTTGATGATGTACTCGTCTTCGATCTCCGTCGCGATCACCTGCCATACATAATTGACGAGCTGGCGAGGCAGGAAGGCGTCCACAAAGGCGACCTCGCCGTTGAACACCCGAACCGCAGACTGGAAGCTGCCGTGGTCGGGAGAGCTCACCTCGACCTTGTAGAACTTCTCCTCCAGACCCACGAACTCGATCAGTCCGTCCAAGTCCGTGAATCCCAAGGCAACAAGCTGGTTCGTCGCAAGATCTTGAACTTTCACCTCAGCAAAGGCGACCTTCGGCCCGTTGGGCGTGGTCGGATCCGGAATTTCTCCGGGCGGGACGTCGTAGTAGGAAAACTCATCGGTGGCCCGAACTCGGATGCCGCCGATCCCATCGGATACGGCCACGAAGTTGAACGCCAGCGTGAAGCCGGAGTCTGCAGCGGAGACATTCAGATCACCAAGGTACGGCCCAAGGTGAAGATCCTCAGCCGGGCTGAGTGCGAGCACGACGGAGGCCGTGCCCCCGGGAGGCACGCTGGGCAACGGATTCTGCGTGACGACGCTCAGCCATGGGGCCGAGGGAATCTCGACCGTCACGGGGCCGCTCGGCGCGCCACCTGCGTTCGTGAACTCAAACTGCACATAGGTGATATCACCGACCAGCATGCCGGACTTCAACCTGCCACCCTCGAGTTGAGAGGGGGGCGGAGGCAGGAGATTGGAAACCGGTTCGGGTACGAGAACGGCGTAATTGGCTTGAACAGGCGTGGCTTGTGACGCAGAGAAATCAACTGTCAACGGTGTATCGACATTGGCATCCGCGCTGGCGGTGACCACCAAACTCAATTGAACGCGTTCAAACGGCGCAAGCAGACTCGGCGGTTGCGTGATCTGCGCGGACACACCCTGAGGCAGATCTCCGATGGTTGCCATCAGCCCGCCCAGGATGTTGTCACCGAGGTTTCTCAATTCAAGCGTTCGCGTCACGCTCTGCCCGGGGAACACCCGCAAGACAATCGGAGACCCACCGGGACCTGTCCGCGGCGAAACATCGAGACCGAACACTTCGTACTCCGCGCCGATCGGAAGATCGGCAACCCACGCGGGCCCGGCGCTCGCCGCGTAGAACCCCGCCTCAGTCGGAACCGGCGTGAATTCCTCTTCGAACGCACCTTGGGCATCAGTGATGACGGTAAGGGTGCGCAGGAAACCCTGGTTCTCGATCCGTATCTCGACGGGGACACCCGCCGCGGGAATACTCGTCCCCTCGATCGTCGCATCACCTTGAAACAGAACTCGACGCGGATTGATCCCATCCGGTGAGATGATCGTGGCGGTCAAAGTCGCTTCGAAATTATCGACAACCACAGATTCTGAAGTCGACCGCGCGTTGTCGTTCTCTTGCCCCTCGAAGCCCTCGATGATGGTGTTGGTCGAGTCTGTCCGCACGATGAAGGAGTACTCGCCCGGACTGGAAGGGTATGTGACGGTTGCGGTTCGCAGCACGGATTCGCCGGGCATCAGGGTACCCTCGAATATTGCACTGCCAACTTTTACATCACCGCCGCCGAGGATCGTGTCCACCGAGGCGTACACATCATCGAACCAGAACCCCGTGGCAGGAGCGGCACCGAAGTTGGTGATCTCCCAGCTCATCTCGAATGGAGCTCCGATTACGCCCGGCATCGGGAGATCGACTTCAGTCACGATCAGGTTCGGACGGGCCGGCTGCACCACCTGTATCGGAAAAGGTGACAGGTAGAGATTCGATGTCGTATCCGATTCGATCAGCGAGTTCGTTTGATTCGCGTGCGCCACCACCCAATAGGTGCCATGGAAAGACTCCGGGATCACGCACAAGACAGTCGCAACATAGCTGGTGCCTGCTTTCACGGGCAGGACCCGGGCGGCCGAGCCGATCTGCAGATCCGCGCCAATCTGATTGTTCTGCGAGAGCAGCACCCCATCGAACCACACCGGGGAAGGCGTCGCGGCCGCACTCCCGGTATTGGTGATCACGATTTCGAATGTCACGGATGATCCCGCTTCGACCACAGTCGATGGTGGATTAATATCAACCGGCACGAGGTTCGGTCGGCGCACATCAGTGGCCTTGCTCACAGCACAATTGTTGCTCGTGTCTCCTTCCAGAATCGTGTTCTCAGGATCAACACAGATCGTGAACTGCACCCCCAGACCGCCCACCTCGGGTATCGTCGCGGAGATGCTCACCGGGACTACCTGACCCTGGCTCACGCCCGAGCTCAGTGTGGTCGCCCCGATCAGAGTGCCGTTGCCGCTGACCCCGGGAGCGTTGGCATAGAGCAGCACATCAAACGCGCCATCAACATCCGTGCTGCCGATGTTCGCCACCTCGAACTCGATCACGACCTGCTCGCCCACCGCCACTGAATCTGGTGCGATAATGTTCTGCGGCACGAGATCGGGCAAGGGTGGCAAGTCCACCTGGATCGGTCCGAAGATCCCGACATTGTTCGTTTCATCCAGCTCCACGATGGAACCGCCGCCGTCGGCGCGGACCAGAATGTAGTACTGCCCGGACTGCACATCGGCGTTCAATGGGAGCGTGGCGTTCAGGGAAGCGCTGTACGGCTCACCGTTCGGCTTGAGCGGACCGGCATTGATCACCTCACTGCCGACCAGAATATCTCCCTGACCGAAAGTCCTATCGCTGGACAGGACCACCACATCCGACCAGACGCTGTCGAGTAACTGCGTCCCGATGTTCTGTGCAGTCCAGGAGATCGTGATCGGATCGCCGAAGACCGGGTTGGATGCCGCGCTGGTAATCACGGTACTGCCAAGGTCAGGCGCCGGCGTCGGCAACACCTCGATGGGCAACGCCAACGCGTTGTTCGTTTCATCGCCTTCGAGCACAACCCCGGTGGCATCGGTACGAACAAAGACGCTGCGCACTCCGCCGACGAAATCCGTCGGGATCGGGACCGTCACCGTCCGCTGGTAGCTCTCTCCCGGCTCCAGCGGAGCCGCGTTCGCCGGAATCAGCAGCAGCCGGGTATCGCCCGAATCAAGCACATCGTCGATCGAGAGAACAACCTCATCGAACCACGGCGAGTTTGCACCCAGCACACCGGTATTGACTACCGTGTACACGATCTCCATCGACTCGCCGCCGGTGATGGTTTTGGACGAGGATTCAACCGATTTCAGACCCAGAACCGGCAGCTGGCAGTTGATGCAGATCGGGACCTCATCCGTGCAGTTGTCCTCTTCCTGCGATTCGTTGACTTCATCTTCTGAATCCACGCAAACCACGATGCGATACGATCCCGGAGACACGCCCGACACGACCGCATTCACGCTCCGCTCAACCTCTTCGCCCGGCTCGAGACCAAGACTCACGACGACTTCCGCGATCTCGATCGGATCCGCGTCCGGATCATCAGCGGGCAGCAGGCGGACCCGCTCGATCCAGGACGGTTCCGCCGCAACCTCTCCGGTATTGCGAACGGTCCAGGACAGGGACAACTGTTTCAGTTCGCTGACCGCGCCGGGTGGATCGAAGCCCGTGACCACCAGGTTCGGACGCGGGCCCTGCTCGATCACGAGCAGAGCGGGCGATTCTGAAAGATTATTGCTCTCGGCCTCTTCGCCGGATTCAGCGATCACATCCCCCGCATCGGTTTCGACAAAGACGAAGTATGTCCCCGGATCAACCGGAGCCGCGATCTCTTTCGTTCCGAGATAAGTCGCTTCCGGCGCAAGCGGCTTGTTCCGCACAAACTCAGCCCATACCACCGCTTCGCCGGCATCGAAGGTCTCCGAGGTGCTGAGATAGACTCGATCGATCCACCCTTCTGTCGGCGGAAGCGCGGTTCCCAGCCCCCTGTTTTCAATCGTCCACGAAACCTCGATCATCGTTTCCGTCAGCCCTGTCGGCAGCGGCTTGATCGAAGCGACACGCAGATCCGGGGCCAATCGAAAAGCCGTGATCTCGCGCGAAACCGCGTCGGGCACTCGTGTAGGGTCTACACCACGAAACGCGGTCACCTCACGCGAAACCACATCAGGTACTCGTGTCGGGTCCACACCGCGATACGCCGTCACCTCACGCGATACAGACTCCACAAGACGCGTCGGGTCCACACCGCGAAACGCCGTCACCTCACGCGATACAGACTCCACAAGACGCGTCGGATCCGCACCACG
>CBFGVX010000086.1:0-12537 GCA_965652425.1 uncultured bacterium
CTGTTGAGCGGTCAGGATAGCGCGATCTGCGGTGGGTTGCTTAGCGGCCTGCTAGCGTCTTGAAGCCGCTTCCTGCCCTGAGGAGTGATCTCGACTTCCTCGTCATCATCTATGATGTAGAACGGTCCGTCTTCGCCGTGAACAAACTCACAAAAGAAGCGTAGGTAGTGCAGTACATGTTCTTGCTTCTGTTCTGAGAGCTCTTTGGCGGTTGGCTCAAACAGCGAAAGCCCGTACTCCGCGTTTATCTCGTGAATCGGCTGTGATGTCCCGTCTAGCGCTCGGAGGAGCAGTTGCTCTTGGCTGCCGAGGTTTTCGTCGCTTTCGATGGGGTCCTCGCTTGGCGTGTGCGCAACACTTTCGTCCGGCGGCCGGGAACCAACGGCCGAAGAGGATTCTGTCCAGCCCTTCCGGACGAGCAGCAGGCAGTAGAAGTACTCGATCTTTCGAGATTCGCTGTTGTCGTCAGATCTGGCTTCAGCTTTCGGAACTCGGTACAAGCGGACGGTCGTATCTTTCACGTCGTCTTGAATTGTGCCGTAGAAAGGCGTGTAGCCTCGCTCGATCGCTGTGATTTTGAACTTCTGATAGTCCTCGTATTCGAGTTTCTCCTGCAGAGCCTTGTTGAGTTGATCGAGTTCTATCCCGTCTACGCTGTGCCATCCATTACCCTTGATTCCGTATCCGAACATGCCTAATCCTTACCTTCATGGGGTCAGAAATTTCGTGGACTCGCGCGTTGACACCCACCATAGTAATGCAATCGATACCAAGCATGCCTGCTGTTGTGATTCGAGTCTGTGTAACTGTCCCAGCAGTCAACTGAGATGCATGGACCGTAACAGCGCTCAGAGCATTCCACTACTCGCTCGATTTCACCTTCGCACTAGTGGTTACGGAAGTCGGCGAACCCGGCTCGCTTGGGTATGTTCATCAACGATGCCTTTTTAGTCGATGCGTCAGCCTTTCAGTTTGACTGGGTGATCTCATCGCCACGACATCGATGACGACACGCGTGGGTCAATCTCGTGCAGCAGCGAATGCAAAAGTGATTTGAGGGATTTTCGCCCGCCGCTGCAGGGCTTTTCGATTTTCTTCCAAAATAGTTCTTGGAACTTGCCGGTTCACCCGTTACGGTGGCTCCCGAATCGACATACCAGCTTTCCACCGTCATGGAGACACCGCCGTGCCCAGAAGCCGCCAGCGAACCGCTGCATCCGCCGTACCCACCCACCGCGAAGTGGCCCGCCGACAAGCGGGGTACGCGCTCCTCGAAGCCATCACACCGCTGCTCGCCTGCGGCTTCCTCGCGACCGTCATCGCCGCGGGGTTGATCGTCCAGCGACCGGCGGTCGGTTCTCCGGTTTCTTCATCGGAACCGACCACTAGGCAGCAAAGCCCGACCGATGCCCAGCCTGCTGATCCTTCGGATCCAACGATGGTGGGTGGCCCGCGACCGACGCCGCAGGGAGCGGAGTCACGCCTCGCCTACCGCACAAGGGCCTACGACGAGAGACTGACCGCAAGGGGTGCTCGAGGTGCGACTCCGTTCCACGGCACACCGGGCGGCGACTTCACCGGCGACGGCTTCTCCGACATCATGGTGGTCCAGCCGCGGGCGACGAACATCCTCGACGGCACGGACCCGACCGGCGGGTTCGGCACCGTGTCGATCTGGGAATGGTGGGGCGTCACGCCCGCCCTGACGCTGACCGGCCCCTTCCAGAACGACTTGTTCGGCATCAGTGCCAAATCCGCCGGCGATCTCGACGGCGACGGCGCAGACGACATCATCGTCGGCGGGATGCTCGACCACGGCGACTCCGGGCTCGAAGGCGCGGTCCATGTTTATTCCGGCATCGACGGTGAGCTGCTCATGCACCTGATCGGCGAGGAGTGGGAGTACCTGGGCCGCACGGTCGCCGGGGCCTCCGATGTCGACGGCGATGGCCAGTGGGATATCGCCGCTTCGAGCTGGGTGTACGAAGATCACCAACCGAAGGGCATGGTCAGTCTGCACTCGGGTTCCGATGGCGCATTGATCCGCACCTATACCGCCCGGGGCTTCAACGACGGATTCGGGTACGAGATCATCAGCATGGGCGATCTGGACGGGGACACCTTCTCCGAGATCGCCGTGTCTTCCTCACTCGCGGAAGGCGACCCCAGAGCCATCGCCCCGTCGACCGGACAGGTCCACATCTTCCCCGGAGCAGCGCGTGGAACGGCTCCCGAGCACCTGACCACCGCCGCGGCATCGGTGACGATCTACAACCCCGATCCGAGCATCGATCACTTCGGGGTGGTGCTCGAACTCACCACCGATCAGGACGGCGACGGCCTGCAGGATCTCTTGGTCGGGTCAATCTCGAACCCCTACGACCCAGCCCTGAAGACCACCACCATCCAAGTGTTCTCCTCGGCCAACGGCAACCTGCTCTGGCCGACACTGATCAGCAACCAGCGCGACGGCGATGATCCGTACCCGTCGGTTGATGACGAGGGTAACCTCATCCACTACGCGCATCACATCAGTGGGCTGGGGATCACGGGTGATGCGAACCGGGATCTCAAGTCCGAACAGGACGACCTGAACCATGTGATCACGCGATTCGGTCAGGAGGCCGAGGTCGGGAACCCAGTGTCCGGTGATGTGTCCCAGACGGGCTCGGTCGACCTCGATGACATGAACCAGGTGGTGGGCGCTTTCGGCGACGAGAGCATCATCCGTACCTACGTCGAGGACACACAGCGCCTGCTCACCCGGTGGAACGCGCTGGATCCGTATCAGTACGGGGACTACATCCTCGATACTCCCATGCGGCAGCAAGGCCAGCCGCGTGGCGGCATGCCGCAGCCGGGCGACCCGACCTACCCGGTCACTGACCCGTACTTCCCCGGTCTCCTAGTGAGTGGCACGAACAATGTTCCCGGCTGCAAAGGGTTCACCAATCATCCGGACTGCGGGGTGATCAGCGACTGCATCCGAATGTGCTGCGGGGCTGAGGATTGCGGCCCGACCGACGTCCTGGATCCGACCGAGCCGAAAGGCAGCGGAAAAAACCAAGACTCCAACGGGAACGGGATCCCTGACAATTTGGACTGCGCCGAGGGCGGTCGCCCCGTTGCACCCGAGGGCTGCGACGACCCGTGTGCAGACGATGACGGCGACGGGATCCCGAACCAGTACGACTGTGATTCGCTGTGCTTTGATGATCGGTATGCGCCCATTGGATCGGACGGGCTGCCGTGTCTTCCATGCGCGGATGATGATGGGGACGGAATCAAAAATCAGTCTGATACCGACGCCGATGGTGACGGGATAGAGGATTGTCTTGAGGGGCAGTTCGGCAACTGTGTTAGTCCAGATCTAGATAGCGACGGTGACGGTGTGCCCGACGTTGAAGACTGCGACTGCAAAGACTCCGATGGAGATGGAACTCCGGACGGAGACGAGGATGACGATTGCGACGGAATTCCGAATCGGCTGGATTGCGACTCGGATTGCCACGAGGGAGATCCGAGCTGCTGCGATGAGGGACGCGGAGGCGGCCATCCCCAAAACGATCCGGACCAGCAGTGCTCAGCACCATATCGATTAAATTTGACTGTTCATCGTCCGCCAAGCATCGACGCGAATCAAACTCCTGTCAACGATGAAGATGAACTGCAGATGGGAGTTCAAGTTTTCGTCAACAACGATAATGACGACGGGGACGCATACTTTGATAATGAGGCAGAAGAAGGCGTCGTCCCAGACGAGAATGACATGAGCATGCTGAGAATTCAATTGCCTCTTGGCATCGAGAATGGGGCGTTCCGCCTTGATGTCATCCATTCAAGTGGAATCGGAGGTGGCGTCCGATTCTGGAAAGATGCTTACAAAGCAGATGAGTATCTAGAGGCCGAAGAATTACGGATTCCAGACGATTTCACCCCAGGATCTGATTTATATCTGTGGATCGAGGGAGTTGCTCCTTCGGAAGTGTCAAGAGGAATCGAACTGATTGGTCGCGTACTACCAGAATGCTCGAGCCGGTTTAGTAGATCGGGCATGCTCGAAGATAGCGTAGCAGTTACCGTGCAAGGAATCCTCGGAGTCAAATGGGAAGCAATTGGCAATGGCGAATCGAATGGCGAGTTGGGAAACGACCCGAACTGGCCTAAAGATTTATGGCAACCATATGGCGGGCTTCGGGTATTCCCAGGTGGCGTGTATGAAGCCGGTGCAGTAAGCCCGCCTCGAGATAAGGTGTTGGTCAGTGTGTCGCTCACCGCGCCGGCGGTCGAGGAGCTGCATATCTACGCAAAATCGTTTGATATGGATGATCCAACAGCTAGCGATAATCAAGTCGACAACGAAAGTGCGGATCAAGACAATCGCGGAAATTCTGTTCCGAAGGCGGGAGCTTTTGCATCTTCTGATCCGCCCTTTTCCAGGAGTAGCGGAAGGTTTGTCGTTTCGGAATCAAACTGGGTGTCAAACCCGGAATATTTTCAAACTACAATGCAACCAGGCGACAATTTTGCAATAGCTGTTCATTCAGATGAGATGTATCTTGCGCGTCTTCACAACGATGACAGTCTACTGCAAGGAATGTCCGCTGATCTGGGATGGATGCAAGGCATCTATGACCAAGATGTTCTCGCTGCAAGGGGGTTGGCAAAGGGCATGATCGATGCTCCGGGGCTTGGGAGAATATCGCGAACCTTAACGGTCTGGAGGTATCTGCACATCGAGGCTGATGCAATGCTCAGTGTTGAGAACAACTACATCGATGCCACAGTCTCGGCATTTGACACCG
This sequence comes from uncultured bacterium, assembly GCA_965652425.1. Classification (GTDB taxonomy): domain Bacteria; phylum Planctomycetota; class Phycisphaerae; order Phycisphaerales; family UBA1924; genus JANSXG01. The sequence continues at coordinate 4,806 of CBFGVX010000086.1, forward strand.
GCGATAGCAGCACTGCCATGTCGGTGTCGACGGTTGCGCCTATACATCCGAGCGATCCATCCCCATTCATCCCAGCTGCAAATGGCAGATTTGAGGGAGGTAAGCTAGCGGTGCGTGAAACGCCAACAAGCACCTCTTCGTTTGTGCTAGAAGGTTTGCTCGGTAACGCGCGGTCCGTGATACATCAAGATCCGGCATCGGGACCTCTGAATCTCTTCGGAGATCCGGTCATTGTCTTGCTTGTAAACGTCCAAACAGAAGCAGTGGTTGTCGGAAATGTCACCAGAGTGTCTGGTGGCTCAGACCTCCATGTGACGCCGACTTTTGGCCAGCTTACAGCAGACTTGATTGGGGGGGCAGCGTGGATTGGTGACGGCCCGGAAACGACGATCACGAATGTCATGGTTGGAAGTTCGATTGTTTCAGTAGGCGACCTCAGGGTTGGTGTTCGAATATGGGATGACGATGATTTGAGTGATGTGGAAACTCCGGATCTTACAGCGATGGGATTCTTTTACAGGCCGGCATATATAGAGCCGAAGGGTGACGGCGGAGGCGACTCATCGTTCTCGGCACGCGAGGTTACTTCTGTTCGTAATCTGGACAACTTGACTCTCACAGACGCATACGCACAGCTGGGAAAACAGCAATCTGCCCCTCTTGAGGAAGATCATTACTGGGTCGCGTATGTAGTATCGATGTATCAATTCGATTCCTACTTTGACGTGGATCCAAACGACGAGGAGGACTTCTTCCTGCCAGGAGTTTCGTACGTCTGGGGCGTAACGCCAAGTGCCAGCCTAGTGGCCGGAGGCCGTGCGTCTTGGCTTGGGCTGGAGTCACTCCGCGATTTCACTTCGCGCGTCACCGCCCCTGCCGGTCGTGTATATAGTCCGCTTGCGCAGCTGGTCGCGCATGAAGTCGGACACCAGTTCGCGTTGCAGGATGACTATACTGGAGCAAATCACCTGATGCGGGGTTACGCTAGTTGGGATGACGATCTTGAGCCAATCAAGCCGTCGGATTTGGACAAGCTCCGGTCTCGAGTGCAAAGCCCAGGTGAGAATAACTAGAAAGGACGAATTTATGAGTAATTTAGAGATACGGATGAGAATCAAGGTCGCGGCGGCATTGTTTATGACTTGTATTATTCTTTGCGTGCCGGTCAAAGCTGGCTCAGAAACCTCAGGTGTATCAAAGATAGTTGTTTCCTGCACAGTGAGGCAGGGTCAGATTTTGCCCTTTCAAGGCGTGGTCGTCGATTACGCGATTGCTAATCATGGGGCATCGGATGTGTTGATTGATCCATTTTGGTTTATGCGAGGGAATCAATCCGCAGCGATTTCGAAGTCCGTTACCAATGAAGAGATTGTATGGCCTCAGATAATAATCTCTTCCTCCAATTTTACTAGTGGATCAGTGGTGACCGGGCAGGTGGCGCGTAGTGCTCTTGGTCGAGTTTATTGGGGGGTTGATGAGGCTGAGCGCGGACTTCAGTCTATCGCGGCCGGTCAGGTCTACGAGGGGGCTTTCTACTTGGCTTTGGCTCTTGATTTCGCGGAGCCGATTGAGTTGTTTTCGAAAGCAGGTGATTACGAAGTCAAAATCCGTGCGTCGATCAGTGGCTCAATAGTGCATGTCTCGGAACCGTCGGCTGTGATCGTGTTGCAGCCAGAAGAGAGTGATCGTGAATCATCACAGCTAGAAAGTATTAAGCATTTGAGCGATGAAGCTCGATATGACCTCCACGCCCCCAATGTTGAATTGGTGGTCGCAGAGCTGAACAAGGCGGACCAAGAAGTCATAGCCCGACTCGCGAGTAGCGAAGTGGTCGGACAGCGAACCCCTTATCAAGAATATGCTGAACTCTGGCTCTTGCGAAGAGAGGCCATGAGGCACATAGGGAACTATCTCAGTGCTAAACGAGCCGATCAGGCGGAGCGAGCCGATCTGCAACTGGAACAGATTGAGGTATTGTGCTCGGCGATTTCCGAGGAGAATGGTACTAATGCGGTTGGCGTTGAATTTCTCCGAGCGAAGATGAGGCGAGATTTGAGTCGCTATGTGAGCGCGAAGTGAGCATGCGACGTGAATGCAGGCGCTGCCGATTGCAGAGGAGTCGTCTTCTCGCAAGGTAGGAAATGCACGATGATTACGTCTTGTAGGCCTCGGTGTGTCGTCCCTTCGCTCGCCCTCCGAGTCGCCGCCAGCCAAGCAGGCAGTCAGGAGGCGGAGCTGAATAAATTGGATTCGGGGTCGGTAGGTGCGGTGCCGGTAGCCGTTAGCCCACCGTGCTCAGTTCGCCTGTCCTCGGTGAAACGCGACACGTCGCTTCCGCTGTGGTTGCGCATAATGTTCATCTATGAGTAATTGGCCGCTCCGGCGTTCTTGGTCCGTTCTATCTGGTCATCAGGGCTCGTCAAGCGCTTTCACGCCCGAGCTCGCCGAATGGCCCGCTTGTGTCCTTCTCGGGTTTGCAGGCAGCGGCAAAACCCATGAGTTGAGTGTTCTTGTTGAAGCTGACCAGGGACTGGGTAAAGTCGTGTCCAGTCACGAGTTATTGGTTGAAGCCGATTCAAGCGACAGCCTCCGCGAGTTCCTGAACGGGCTCATTGAGACCAGTGAAGAACGCACCGCCTTCTATCTAGATGGTCTGGACGAGCTTCTCGCCCAAGTGCCTACTGCTGCCAAAGTGCTGGCGAAGTGGGTTCGTACTTCAGTTGACGTCGGCGGACATTCAATCAGGATTACCTGTCGCACTGCCATTTGGCAGGAGGTGCTCCAAGAAGCTTTGCGCGAGATCTTCGGCAAGGAACATGTTGTCGTCGCGCGACTCGATCCGCTGTGCGAGGAGGATCTTGGTGTCATTGCGACAACTGAAGGGATAGATACCTCGGCGTTCCTTGCAGAGATACGACGTGTGAACGCTGAGTCGCTGGCTCAACAGCCGCTCACCGTTCGTTTACTGGTGAAACTATTCTGCGAGGACGGAGGTCTGCCCGAGAGCCGCTTGCAGCTCATGCAGCGAGGGGTAACGGTTCTCGGTCGTGATCGACGACAGCGCGAAAAAGTCAGCGGGATTCGCTCGCTTTCGGCAGCGATCCAAATGCGCCTAGCGAAGCGACTGGCGTGTCTGAGAGTTCTCACGGGCGTAGAGGTTGTCGACCTGCGCGACGACGCAGGACGTGGCACTCTGACTCGTGAAGAACTGGAGTATGCGCTCGAAGGGGAGTGGGACGATGTGGCGGCTTCAGTTCTGGCCGTCGGGGCCAGCGGCCTTTGCGAAGGAGAAGGCGAGGATCGATTTCGATTCTTTCACAGGCAGATTGCCGAGTTCCTAGCGAGTGAGGTGATTGCAGGTCTCCCGCTCCACCAATGCAAAGCGTTCCTTGGCTGCCGGCTTGATGGCCGAGAGTACATCGCTGGGCCACTCCGTGAGACTGCGGCATTCGCCGCGATGCAGTGCTCGGAGATTGCCAATTGGATCAGTGCTGTCGATCCCGAGGTGATCGGCATGTCCGAGGTCGCAGACGATGGTCTGAAGCGTCGGGCAGCAAACGGTCTTCTCGATGCGTTTCGGAAGGGGCAGTACACAGACAGCCAAGTCTGGACAGCGGGCATCGATTGGCGAGGCTTTCAGCACCCAGAGATCGCCAGCGACATCCTTAGCATCATCGAACGTCGTCGAAGCGAGAATGATGATGTGCTACGCGCTGCTGTCGCGATGGCAGAAGCATGCGAACTGTCTTCGGTAGCGGACGGTCTGGCCGAGTTGGCTTTAGACGAGAGCATGTCAATCTATTCAAGAGTGTCAGCTGCTCACGCTATCCATCAGCTGAGTGAGGACCACGCGAAGAAGAGACTGAAGCCGTTGGCATTCGGATCGGAAGGCGACACGGATCACGATTTGCGTGGCATCGCCCTGTATTGCAACTGGCCGGACAACATGACGATCGCAGAGCTCTTTGAAGCACTCGCTGTGTTGCCGCCGCAGGGCTACATCGGGAGGTACGACAGCTTTCTGGAGAGTCTGGCTTCGGATGGATTCGGCGCTGCAAATGATTGGTGCCCGGGTCTTGCCTGGGCCGTTGGTGTCGCCAGAGCGGGTAAGACCCATTCGAGCGCCTGGCGTCTGATGCAGCGCATCTGTCTGGGATCGCTGGATCATCTCCATGACGCCGACACGACTGATCTGCTGGCGAAGGTCATGCTGGCAGCTATGCAGCACTTCGATGCCTCGCCACTGGAGCCGCTGGAGCGAAGTGACCCGCCTAATTCGGCGACCTCGCACGAGACTTCTGTCTTCCGTTCGGTCAGCGAAGAGCATCGATACAAACTCATTGACGCGATCGCGGCTAACGCAAAAGAGAGCGACACGCTTTTCTGGCTGTACACGAGCACTCCCGGCATGATCCGAGATACAGACTTTGCGTGGTTGCTTATGCAGGCCGTTGATTCCCAGCACAGTCAATCAGCCAGAGAAGCGTATGCCGAGTTGGCTTCTGCAATTCACTGGCGAGATGTAAGCGAGCACGTTGAAGCTTGGCTAGAGGTTTGGGATAGGGAGCCTGTATCGTCAAAGTTGCCGGGTAGGCTCGTCACCGAGCTTGGATCGCCCGATGCGGCGACGGCGATTGCCAGGCATGCAAAACACGAAGCTTTTCGAGAGCGGGGCCGATCACGACCGGCAGTGACAAATCCAAAGGAGCAAATTGATCGACTCCTAGAGGCGTGCCAGACTGACCCAAGCTACTTCTCGCAGATTTGCTGGCATGTCAACCGTGAGTGCTCCGATGACAAGGAGAGTTTCTGCAGGGATGTTCATAGATCAGCACTTTGGCGGAAGGCGACACCTGATCTGCGACGCCAGATCCTCGACGCTGCCACTGACTATCTCAAGGCTGATGTGGAGCAGTGCTCCGGCTTCGATTCAGATGAAACCGCGCACCGCAGTCCCGGTGCGTTTGTGGCGATTTGGCTCTTGATCGAGCAGACAGATAGCTGGCTGTTTACGAGGCCGGAGGAATGGTGGGCAGATCGAGCCGAGTATCTGCTGCGGCAGTTGCATCCGGGTATGCAGGGCGAAGAGAACGAGTCTAAGTGGCCGATTCTCCGCATGTTGCACGAGAAGGCCAGCACAGCATTCCGGAATTCGGTCGTCCGGTTGGCACAGTCGGCTGAGTCAGACCCGCCATGGATACTGCGGCAGGTGTTCTCGTGCTTCGCAGGAGACCCAGACGCCGAGCTGGTTGCAGAACTGATCGAATCGTTGCAGAACAACCGGATCCCAGCAAAGCACTGTCGAACGATCACCGCGCTCTTGCTGCGCGCAGATCAAGCTGCGGCGGGCAATGCTTGCGAGGCGCTACTCGATCAATCCAGGCCCGGGTTTGCCATTTCGACGGCCTTCGAGGCTTGTATGGCGTTCGCCGCGGTCGATCCGGACCGTGGATGGGGGCCGCTTGTCGAACTCTTGAAACAGCAGCAGCCTAATGATGGGAATCTGCTCCAACGCTTTGCTCGAGCGATCGACTGGCACTCCCATGAAGACGATACTCCCAGTTTAGACACTCTGCCGTCCCATCTCCTTGGCGAGGTGCTCTTGCACTACTTCAACTTGTATCACGGGGTCTTTGCGTCGGAGTCAGATGACCACGATCCAGAGTCGGGGGAAATCGTGGACGATGAACGTATGGATCATTTTCTCCAGCGCTTGATGAGCGAAACATCTGGTCGTGGAGATGCAGAATGCGTCCAGGCCCTTCGGGATCTCGAAGCGCGTCACGGTCATGCGTATCCATGGTTGCGCAGGCCGAGAGCAAAGGCGGAACGGAACCACCGGATGGCAAGCTGGCAACCACACGAGTTGAGCGCGATCGCAACTGTACTCAAGTCCAGGGACAAGCGGTTGATTATCGACGAGGCCGACGCTCTCGATGGTATCGAGGCCGCGCTCACAAACTACGCCGATCGATTGCATCACTCGGCTCCAAGTGAGGTGGAAGATCTCTGGGACACTCCCGCGGGCCGTGAGCCGTCTCCGAAGACTGAAGAACGTGTGTCCGACAAGTTCTGCATGGCGGTCGGGGTGTACTTCTCGACATATGCCGTGACCGCAAATAGAGAGGTTCAGATCCGAAAACGCGTTCGAAAGGGAGACGCCGGAGCGTCCGGATCGAGGCTGGATGTGGTTGTCAACATTCCGGGATCGGGAACGGCTGGTTCAGACCCTATCTGCGTGCCGATCGAGGTGAAGCTTTCCCATAATTCAGATGCGAAAACCGCGATGGAGAATCAGCTCGTTGGCCGCTACATGAGCGAGCTCGGTACGAATTGCGGCGTCTATGTGGTCGTGTGGATGGACGAGCCGGGAGGCACCAGGAAACCACGCTGGAAGTCAATCGACGATGCGAAGGTAGATCTTGCCAGGCAAGCCCGCGACTTGATGAATTCGTCGAAAGACCATTTGCATCTGCTCGCCGTAGTCATAGACGGATCTTTGCCCCGCCCAAAGAATTGAACCTTCTAAGCATCCGATCTCTCAGGCACCGGAAACTTGGGGGCAGACACCAAGTGCCAGTGATTCACCCCGTCGCCCACTTCTTTGCCTGCAGCTCCGACAGCTTGATCTTCTTGCGTTTCCTCGGCTTAGCATCGGTCCCGAACAGCACCGCCCCTTCCATAGAGGCCGCCACTGCTGATCCCACCAGGCAGTCCAGCCAGTGGTTGTCGATGCCCGCGACGCGCAGCTTCCACTCATCGACCGTGCGACCCCGCCCTTCGGTCTTGACCCGGTACTCGCTGGTCAGGTGCTCGGAGATCAACCGGTGCCGCTCGGGCTTGCGCCCGTAGAGCGACAGCGACCCCGGATCGCCCATGGCGACCGCCAAGCGCGAATGCACGAAGCTCTTCCAATAGTTGGTATCGAAGGTCACGTGCCGAACCGCGCGCCTGCCGGTCTGCACCGGCATCCGCCAGTTGAGCCCGGTGCGTTCCCCGGCCTTGCGCTTGTACTCGCTGAAGGGGATGCTGCTCGCGCCGACGTACCGCCCGTGGGCCGGCATCACGATCGATGCGTGATCGCTCTGGCGGCAGAACTGATAGACCACATCGGTCGAAGCGCCCCAGTTGGCATCGATGAGGCAGCGGCCGATCCGCATGGCCGCCCCGTCATCGCGCTTCCACTCCCGCGTGAGCAGCCGAGCGCAGAGACGCTCCAGCCCCGCGTAGATCGAGCCTTCCAGACCCGCCGAGGGTTCGGCATCACCCAGGGTCCTTCGGATCTCGCGCAGCGAGAAGTAGCGATCGTCTTGGTCGGGCTCGGTCCCGTAGTCGATGATGAACCCGCTGAAGTCCTCGCCCCAGGCCACCACGGTCCAGTACAGGGCCTTGCCCTGCACATCGATGAACGTCGTCAGGTGCGAGCATCCGATGGGGACCTCGCCCCGCTTGAGCCCGTGCAGCTTGGACGCGATCTGGTCCGCGCTGAGCAGATCTTCGTCGGCCTCGACTTCGGGCAGCGGCTGGTTCTGGTACTCGGCCCAGAACGCGGTCTCGTCCTGGAACTTGAGGTTCATCGCGTGCTGGACGGCACTCAGCTCGTCGTGGTTGAACCGCGGCGGCCAGGCGATCGATGCGCCGGCGTCCATCTTCCTGCGGTTCCGCTTGTAGAAGGATGTCGCCTGCGAGAGACCCCGGTCGGCCCGCAGGCCCTCGGCCCGGATCTCGGCGT
>CBFGVX010000087.1:0-12244 GCA_965652425.1 uncultured bacterium
GAAGCTCGCCCCCAACCCCGCCCTCCCCGAAGCCGAACGCGAGCTCGACCTGCTCCTCCGCCTCTGGGCCGACACCCGGCGCACCATCCCCGACATCGCCGCGGCTCTCCACCGCTCCATGCCCTCCCTCATGGCCCTGCTCCAGCGCCCCGACATCCGCGCACTGATCGATGAGCTCTCCGAACTGCTCGACCTCCGCGCCCGCCAGGCCGCCCTCTCCAAGGTCCCCCGCGCCCTCGACACGCTCGAAGCCGTCCTCACCGAGGCCGCCGAAGAAACCGAGCCAGAACCCGGCTCCGAGGAGGACACCCCCGAAGCACTCAAAGCCCGCCAGCGCGCTTCCCATCGGCGCAACCAGCGCCGACTCGCCGCGAACGCCATCCTCAACCACCTGCGCACACTGAAATACGGCATCCGGGTGGCACCGGTCTCCGACCGGTGCACGGACCGTTCACACATCCTTGAATCGCACACTTCTCAGCCAGACACCGGTCAGAGACCGGTGCCACCAAAGACACCCTCATCCGAGCAATCGCCGCAGCGCCTCGCCGGGTGACTCCGTCCGCATCAGCGACTCGCCCACCAGCGCAATATGCACCCCCGCCTCGTGCAGCTTCTTCAGATGCCGCGGCTCGGAAATCCCCGATTCCGACACCAGGACCGAAGTGTCCTCGATCATGTCCACCATCCGCAGCGTGTGCGCCACATCCGTGGTCATCGTCTCGAGGTCCCGGTTGTTGATCCCCAGCAGCGTGTAGCTCGGCTTCGGAAAACCCACATGGGGCAGCACGCGGAACAGGTTGTCGCTCGAGTGCACCTCCAGCAGCACCGTCAGTTGCAGCTCGTGCGCGAGGATCATCAGGTCCAGCAGTTCCGACTCGCGCAGGCATTCAGCGATCAGCAGAATCGCGTCCGCCCCCGCCGCCCGGCTCTGCCACACCTGGTACGGATCGATGATGAAGTCCTTGCGCAGCACCGGGATCGGCACCTCATCGCGGATCCGGTCGATGTACTCCAGCTTGCCCGCGAAGAACCGCTCATCGGTCAGGCACGAGATCGCCGCCGCACCCGCCTCCTGATATTGTCGAGCGATGGCAACCGGGTCGAAATCCTCATCCCGCGCGTACTCCGGTCGGATCCACCCCGCCGACGGGCTCTTGCGCTTCACCTCCGCGATGATCGCCGGCCTCGCCCGCTTCTCGCTCCGCGTCACCGCGGCGAAGAGGTTCCTCGGCCTGCCCCGCTCCCCCGCCCGTTCCTTCACCGCCTCCAGCGGCTCGGCCTGCTTGAGCAGCCGAACCTCCTCCAGCTTGTGGTCGACGATCTGGCGCAGGGCATTGGGAACGGATCGGGCCATAACGGTCTTCATCGGCGGATTCGCCGCTGGAATGGTGCTTTTCGCCGGTTCGCAGGCCGCGGCCGCACAGCCGCCCGCCCCCATCCCGGCCCTCGAACAGGACGGTGTTGTAGGACCGCCGCCCAACCCTGTCGAGCCGATCGCGCTGCCCGACCTCCTCGGCCTGGCCTTCTTCATCGTCCTCACCGGCGCGGTCATCTGGGCCGTGAAACGCTTCGACCTGCTGCGCCGCCGCTCCACCGCCCACGACCGCTACGACGCCATCGCCCAGGCCGTCCAGCCGCCCGGTTCCACGATGCCCCGCAACATCGGGCTGATGCTGGTCATGGGCGCGATGGCGCTCTGGTTCCTCTCCAGCATCGCCGCCTCGCTCCCAGCGCTCTCGGTCGGTCCCGACGATCCGGACCCCGACCCGATCACCATGGCCGCGCTCGCCATCGGCAGCATGTCCGCCATCGCCGTCCTCGCCGTCGCCATCGCGTGGACCGCATGGCACCCGCTCGGGCGCGTGCTCGGCATGCCGACCTCCGTCCGCTCGCTCATCGCCGATCTCAAGCTCGGCGCGCTCGCGACCGTCCTCGCCATGCCCCCGGTCCTGCTCGTCGCCGTGAGCGTCGCCCTCATCCTCGCGCTGCTCGCTCAGGCGGGCGTGATCAACCCCCCCGACCCGCTCGCCCACGACCTGCTGCGCGACCTCTTCAGCGCGCCCCGCACCGGCGCGTGGTGGGCGGTCATCGCGATCGTGATCCTCGCCGTCCCCATCGCCGAGGAACTGATCTACCGCGGCCTGCTGCAGACCGGCTTCCGCGCCGCCGCGGGAACCGGTCCGACGCGCCGCACCGGCCAGCTCGACTGGTTCGCCCTCGCCCTCACCGCCGGGCTGTTCACCATCGTCCACCTGCCCGTCGTCAGCGCCCACTCCATGCCGATCCTCCTGGCCCTCGCGCTGATCATGGGCCTGGCCTACGAACGAACCGGGCGCATCACCGTCCCGATCATGATCCACACCGGCTTCAACGGGCTCAACATCCTGTTCTCGCAGTTCGCCTGACAGCGCAAACAAGCGGGCCCACGCAGGAGTGCGTGGACCCGCCGGAGAAAACCAAGACTGTGGAAAGCACCGCTGACCGATCGGAGTCAGCGTGCGCCCACCGCCTCGGCTTTCGGGTTCAGGGATTTCGCGAGCTTCATCAGTTTCTTGTCCGCCGCGCCCTCCTCTTCGATGATCTCATCGAAGACCTTGGCCGCTTCGGTGTAGCCCAGCGTCTTCGCCCACGAGCGCAGCGTGCCGTACGAGGCGATCTCGTAGTGCTCGGCCTTCTGCGCCGAGGTGATCAGCGCCGCATCGCGCACCGCCGGCTCGGCGTCTTCCTTCATCAGCTTCTCGCCCTCCTCGATGATGCCGGCGATCCCCTGACACTTCTCGCGCCCCTTGGTGGAATCGAACGATTCGAGAAGGTCCACCACCTTGGTGTAGTGCTGCTCGGTTTCCTTGAGGTGATCCTCGAACGCCTGGCGCAGTTCGCTGTTCTCCGCCGCCTTGGCCATCTTCGGCAGCGCGCTCGTCAACTGTTTCTCCGCGCTGGCCACATCCTTGAGTTCGTGAATGAACAGATCGTGCAGTTCCTTGAATTTCGGCATGGTGTACCTCCACCGTTGTTGAAGCAGCGGTCGCGCGGGCCCGGCACGCGCCGAATCCCGGCAAACACCCACACCATGACGCGGCTCACTGTTCGCACCGTGAATCGCGGGTGATGAAACGCTCATACTCAAACTTTTGCACACCCCGTTCGGGTGAACGCCCGCGCGCAGCACGGACCGATCCACGCGTCGTATCCTGACACCGCAATCGCATCTCAGGAGCCCCGCCATGCACCCCGACACCATCGCCTACAACGACCGGCAGACCCCAGAAGACAAAGCCATCTGCGACCTGCTCGCGAAGGAGATCGACCGCCACCTGCCCGAGGCCGAGAACAAGGTCTGGCACGCCCACCCCGTCTGGTTCCTCGACGGCAACCCCGTCGCCGGGTACAGCAAACTCAAGGGCTGCATCCGCCTGCTCTTCTGGAGCGGCCAGAGCTTCGACGAGGACGGCCTCAAGCCCGAAGGCACCTTCAAGGCCGCCGAAGCCCGCTACACCAGCATCGATCAGGTCAACACCAAGGACCTGAAGCGCTGGCTGGGCAAGGCGCGAGACATCCAGTGGGACTACAAGAACATCGTGAAGCGAAAGGGGAAGCTCGAGCGGCTCAAGTGAAGGTCCGGTTACCGCCGCGCAGAGTGTGGCATGCTCAAACTCGTTTGAGCATGCTCGGCTTTCGGCCCATGCTCAAGCAGAGCTTGAGCATGCCACACCGCGGAACACGGGTTGCCCTTCGGGTCAACCCGTGGCACCCCGGATCGCGGACGCTTCTCCCTGTCAGAACCCGCCCGAACCGGCTACCTTTCCCCCAATGACTACCCCCGCCGCATCCCGAACCGATCGTCCCCGCATTCTCACCGGCGATACGCCCACCGGGCGGCTGCACCTCGGCCACTGGGTGGGCAGCGTCGAGAACCGGGTGAACCTGCAGGAGAAGTACGACTGCTATTTCCTCCTGGCGAACATGCACGCCTTCACGACCCGGGCCGATGCCCCCGCCGATATCCGGCGCGACACCATCGAGATCGTCAAGGACTGGCTCGCGGCGGGGATCGACCCCGACAAATCCACCGTCGTCCTCCAGACCGAGGTCCCGGCGATCGCGGAACTCACCTGGTTCTTCGCCATGCTGATCCCGTTCAACCGGGTCATGCGAAACCCCACGCTGAAGACGGAGATCGACTCGAAGGGGCTGGGCGACCACTACAGCTTCGGCTTCCCGATGTACGCGGTCGGCCAGTGCGCGGACATCCTGGCGTTCCGGCCGGAGCTGGTGCCGGTCGGCGAGGATCAGGTGGCGCACATCGAAATGTGCCGCGAAGTCGCGCGCCGGTTCAATGTGCTGTACTGCGGCGTGGACTCGAAGGTCGAGGACGAGGACTTCGTCAAGGAAGGCGGGGTGTTCCCGATCCCCGCAGCGCTGGTCGGCAAGACCGGGCGGCTGATCGGGACCGACGGCGTGCAGAAGATGAGCAAGTCGCTCGGCAACGCGATCTTCCTGTCGGACACGCCGAAGCAGGTCAAGAAGAAGCTCGGACAGATCTACACCGGTCGGCAGACGCTCGATGAACCCGGCGACATCACCAACGCGCTGTTCGAGTATGTGCGGATCTTCATCAAGGATGATGGCCGCGTGAAGGAACTCGAGGAGCGGTACAGCAAAGGCGACAACATCGGCGACGGGCACATCAAGGTGGAGGTGGCCGAGGCGATCAACGAGCTGCTGGAGCCGATGCGCGAGCGCCGGGCGGAACTGGAGGGTCCCGGCGGCGATGACAAGGTCATCGAGATCATCCGGACCGGAACAGCGCGGGCGAACGCCGTCGCCGAAGAGACGCTGGCGATGGCGAAGGAGTCGATGAAGCTCGACTTCTTCGCGCGAGAGCTGCGGGCGAAGTAACCGATGGGCGCAGCCGAGGACCAACTCGTCGCGGCGGAGATCCGGCCCGGCGTGGTGTGGATCCGCCCCGGGCGCCGGCTCTACACCGTGACGGACATCGTCGCCGGCGTGATCCTTCTGGCGATGCTGGAACTGCTGCTGGGCTACTGGATCGTCACGATGACCTCGTCGCGCGTGTGGGGGCTGGCGGCGATGGGCGTGCTGCTGCTGGTGATCCTGCTGAGCGCGCGATTCGCGATGGACCGGAACATCAAGCTGACTCGGCGCAAGCTGCAGGAAGCGCGGATGATCGTCGCGCGGGCTATCGAGGGTGATCCGGAGGTCAACGACGCGATGCTCTGCAGCGCGATCTTCGCGCGTCGGCGGGCGCACGCGCTGGACGCGAGCACGGTGCGCATGAGCGATCTCGAAAAGCTGGAGCACCGGCTGAGCCGCCGCCTGCCCCGGGTGTGGCTGGTGGCCGATGAGCCGGTGGAGATCGAGGCGGGGTTTGTGCCGGGCCCGGAGGAGGCGGAGGACTCGCTGGCCTCGCGCCGGCGCGGGCTGCCGATGTACCGGCAGGGCGAGCAGATCTGGCCGAGTTCGCCGGTCGTGCCGGTGGCCGATCAGGCAGGGTTGTCGTCGGTGGTGCTGTGGATCGCGGGGCTACTGTCGGTGATGGTGCTCGCGCTGACGGGGGCCAGCCCGGGGACGCTGCTGCTGACGATCGTGGGGTTCATCGTGGTCGGGCTGGTGTGGCTGGCGCGGACGAACCCGGCGGGGTACGCGCTGGCGATCACGCCGACGACGGCGCGGATCGCCAAGCGGCTGGTGGGCAGCCGGCTCGGGCGTTCGCGTGAACTCTGCCCCGAGGACACGCTGGTGATCATTCGTCAGGCGGTACTGCCGGGGCTCGGCGCAGAGCGCGGGGGCGGGCCGGCGCTGGTGTGGCGGTTCGTGCCCGATACGCCCCATCGCGGATCCGCCGCGGCGATCGAGATCCCCCGCTTCGACCCCGAGCACAGCCCGTGGTGGTGGGCAGCGGATCAGTCGTGGGTGGAGGAGCAGGACCGAGAACTGCTGCTTCCTGACCGGGAATCCCTGTGATCCGGAGCCCTGCTGACACGGGGGCGGAGTGTCGGTATACTGCCGGGCCGCGGTTTGCCGCCGAGGGCCTGTAGCTCAGCTGGTTAGAGCGCACCCCTGATAAGGGTGAGGTCACAGGTTCGAATCCTGTCAGGCCCACTGATTTCCCGACTGCCGCCCGCCTTTGCGGGCGGTTTGTGTTTTTGGTGCGAGGCAGGAGGGTCGCGGCTCAGGCGGCGCGGTGGTTGCGGCGGCGGGTGTGCTCGTCGGTGAGCCATTCCTGACAGGCGGAGATCAGCGCCGCGCGGTCGATGGGCTTGGTGGTGTAGGCGTTGCATCCGGCCTGGAGGCATCGTGTTCGGTCTTCGCTCATGGCGTGAGCAGTGATGGCGATGATGGGGGTGGTGACCTGCGCGCTGCGAAGGGCCATGGCGAGTTCGATGCCGTCCATTTCGGGCATCTGGATGTCGGTGAGGACGAGGTCGTAGGGTTTGCCCTGTTCGCGTGCGATGTTGAACATGTCGAGTGCGATGCGTCCGTTGTCGGCGACATCGACTTCGGCGCCGGCGCGTCGGAGGTGGAAGGAGATGAGGCGCTGGTTGTCGGGTCCGTCCTCGGCGAAGAGGATGCGCCCCTGGAGCGGCGCGCGCTCGATGGGTGTGACGAGGCAGGGCTTTGCGGGGAGGTCCAGAGAATCGGTGTAGGAGGTGTCGGGTGCTTCGGTGATGGGGAGGGTGATGCGGAAGCGGGATCCCTGCCCTGGCTCGGAGCGGACGAGTTCGACATCGCCGCCCATGAGGCGGGCGCAGCGCCGGCTGATGGCGAGTCCGAGTCCGGAGCCGCCGTGGCGGCGGCGGAGACTGGAGTCGGCCTGGGTGAACGCGCTGAAGAGGAGCTTCTGGTGTTCGGTGTCGATGCCGGGTCCGGTGTCTTCGACATCGATGACGAGGGCGGTTCCGGACGGCGCATCGTCTGCGCGGATGCTGAGTGAGACGCTGCCCTGCTCGGTGAACTTGATGGCGTTGCCGAGGAGGTTGAGGACCATCTGGCGCAGGCGGGTGGGGTCAGTGATGATGCGCTGGGGGAGCGCGGAGTGGACTGAGGTGTGCAGGGCGATGCCCTTGCTGTCGGCGCGGTGGCGCATGAGGGATATCGATTCGCGGATGAGCTGCGGGAGGTCGAACTCGGCGGGGTCGATCTGCATTTTCCCGGCTTCGATCCTTGAGATATCGAGGATGTCGTTGATGACGGTGAGGAGATGTTCGCCGGCGGAGATGATGGTGTTGATGGCGCGGCTCTGCTCGGAGGATTCGGCGGTGTGGGGGATGTGCTCGTGGAGGAGGTCTGCGTAGCCGAGGATGGCGGTGAGGGGCGTGCGGATCTCGTGGCTCATGTTGGCGATGAACTCGCTCTTGATGCGGTTTGCGGCCTCAGCGGCGTCGCGGAGGACTTCGAGTTCGGTGGCGCGGGCGGCGAGTTCCTGTCGTGCGAGGTACTGGTCGTTGATGTCGTGGAATGCGCCGCGGAGTTTGACGGTACAGCCGTTGTGTCGGATGGCTTCGCCCTGCACTCTGACCCAGCGGGTCTGCCCGCTGGCATCGATGATCTGGAGTTCGAGGTCGTAGGGCTCGCCGAGTTCGAGCGAACGCCGCATTGCGGGTTCGACGCGGCGTCGGGACTCGGGGGCGTAGAAGGAGAGCCCGTCTTCGAGTGAGACTTCCGAGCGGATGTCGATGCCGAGGATGCGTTTGACTTCGGTGGAGATGAATAGTTTCTGGGTTTGGGCGTCGTACTCCCAGCCGCCGACATGGGCGAGGGCGTTGGTGCGTTCGAGGAGGACGGTGGTGCGGCGGAGGGTTTCCTCGGCCTGCTTGCGTTCGGTGATGTCGGAGAAGAGTCCGTGCCAGATGATGGAGCCGTCGGGTTCCTTTCGGGGCATGGAGTTGCCGCTCATCCAGCGGATCTCGCCGCTGGGGAGCACGAGCCGGAACTCGCAGTTCCACGCGTGCATGGTCTGCGCGGAGTGCTGGATGGACATCTCGAAGTGTTCGCGGTCTTCGGGGAAGACCATCTCGCGGATGATGGATGGGTTTCGGTAGATGTCGGCGGGGGTGACGCGGCAGATCTCGCGGACGCCCTCGGAGATATACGGGATTTCTGCGGTTCCGTCGGGTCGGTGGCGGTACTGGTAGACGGCGCCGGGTATCTGCGAGGTGAGCTCCTTGAGCATGGCCTCGCTTTCGGCGAGTTCCTGCTCGACGCGCCGGCGTTCGGTGATGTCGATGACGACGCCCTGGAGCGATTGGAGGTTGCCTTGCGGATCTCGATCGATGACGGTGTGGTCGTAGATCCAGCGGACGGATCCGTCGCGGCAGAGGATGCGGTATTCCTGTTCGAAGGAGTCGCGTCCGGCCTGGATGTGTGATGCGACTTCGGAGGCGACGCGGTCGTGGTCGTCGGGGTGGACGAGTTCGACGAATTTGACCTGTTCGGAGAGGAGTTCTTCGGCGGTGTAGCCGAACTGGTCGACATTGCGGGAGACGAGATCGACGGGCCAGCCGGGCTCTGGTCTCCAGCGGAAGAGGACGACACCGGACGCCTCGAGGACCATGTTGTGTGCGCGGAGGATCTGCGAGGTCTGGCGTTGGCGCGTGAGGTCGCGCACGAACCAGACGCGTCCGAGGAATGCTCCGGCGGGGCTGCGGAAGGGTTCGGAGTGGAGCTCGTAGGCGCGGCCGTCGCGGAACTCGATCTCTTCGTTGATGGAGAGATCGTGGTTGTCGATGGCGGCGCGGACGCGGATGTCGACCTGCTGGGCGTTGCTGGCGTGCTGGTAGACGGCGTGGATGGCCTGTCGTGGTGAGGCGGGATCGAGGGCGGACCCGGCGAGGTTTCGGAAGCGCTTGTTGCAGCGGACGAAGCGGTGCGCGGCGTCGGTGACGAGCAGTGCGTCCTGTGTGGCTTCGGCCTGTGCTTCGAGGATGGTGCGCTGGAACTCGATGTCGCGTCCGGCCCTGATGCGTTCGCTGAGGTCGATGCAGGCGCCGACGGCGCGGACGGGGCTGGCGCGTTCATCGCGGATGATGAACGCGCGGTCGAGTACCGTGGCGTACGAGCCGTCGGCGCGGCGGATGCGGTACTGGGCGGACCAGTTGGCCTGATTGGAGTCGACGGCGTCGTCGAAGCCGTTTTCGACCTGCGCCCGGTCTTCGGGGTGGAGCTTTTCGGCCCACCAGTGGAGTGTGTTTTCGATCTGTTCGGGCTGGTATCCGAGTGTATGGGTGATGCTCTCGCCCCACCAGAGGGTGTGGGTATGGAAGTCGTACTCCCAGGCGATGTCTTCGGTAGCGGCGGTGAGGAGGCGGAAGCGGTCGAGGTTGAGTTTGAGTTCGTTCTGGGTTTGTATGCGTCGGTCGATGTTGGCGAAGGTGACTGCGACGCCGTCGCCGACGCGGACAGCGGAGACTTCGAACCAGCCGCGGAGGTGGGCGTCGTTGTAGTCGATCTCGTTGCGGAACGGTTCGCCGGTTTCGGTGACGGACTTGTAGTTCAGGAAGAGTCCGCTGTCGTGCACGCCGGGGAATGCTTCGGAGAGGTGCCTGCCGACCACGCGATCGGCGGTGGTGCCGAGGAGCAGTTCGGCACGGGCGTTGATCATGGTGATGCGGAAATCGGTGATGGAATTGTTCTGATCGCGGATGGCCTGGAGTGTGTAGATGCCGTCCATGGAGGCATCGAGCACGCCGCGGCAGAGGTCGCGCTGGGATTCGTGTTCGAGGACGAGTCGCTGCTGCTCGAGGAGTTGGGTTGCGGTTGTGGCGAAGTCGGTGAGCAGTTCGATTGCCTGCGGGGTGATCGAGCGTGGTCCCGTGCCGAGGATGCAGAAGGTTCCGATGGCGTTGCCGTCGGAGGCGATGAGCGGTGCGCCGGCGTAGTGACCGATGCCGGCCTTGGTGACGAGGGGCGCGGAAGCGAAGTTCGGGTCTTCGTCGGCGTTCTCGACGGCGAGCGGTGCTTTGGTGTCCACGCACTCGGCGCAGAAGCTGTGCAGGCGATCGAGTCTGGTGAGATCGATGCCGTGGGAGGCGAGGATGCGCACGGTCTGTCGGTCGACGAGTGTGACTGCGCAGATGGGTGCGTCGAGGACTCGTGCGGCGGTGCGCGCGAGGGTGGCGAGCATGGGGCACTCGTGCATGCCGCAGACGACGGTGTTGATGATGCGGTGTACGGCGGGTTCGTCCCATGTGGGGTTGATGCTGGGCAGACCCGGTGCGGCGCGCGGCGTTGCTGCCGAACTCGGCGCGCTGTGATTCGGATCGCTGCTCATGTCGCGTACCTGGCGGCAGAAAACCCCGAGCGCGGGATGCGGATCGCACCGCGATCACCCGTACTTCTGTTGGGTTTATCGGGTGGATGTGAGTCCGGATTGACGGATAGGCATGGAAAACCCGGAAGCGCGTAGGGCGATCCGGGATGCGTGGGGAGAGCGGTGCGGGTTATGCGGACGCTCGGAGCCGGATCGTGCGCGGAGGTCAGGTGGCGCGGTCGGTGGCGGCGGGCGGTTGAGGTGAGGGGTCGGTGCGGTTTTCGAGGATGACGGCAAGGGCGTGGTGGGTTCGCTGGTAGCGGAACCATCCCCAGAGCATGACGGCGATGCCGGCGCTGATGAAGGGGATGCCGATGAGCACGGCGTGGAGCGGTGTGAAGAATTTGATGGCCGATCCCCCGATGATGAACATGGCGAGCGCGGTGCGGCCGTAGGCGAGGATGGTGCGTTCGTTGGCGAGGACGGTGCGATCGATGGCGAGGTGATCGTTGAGTGTGAGCTCGCGCGTCTTGAACTGTGCGTAGGGGTTGTGTCGTTGTGGCATGTCGGCCGGGCGAGTTGCGTTGGGTTTGTGGGCGTGGCGGGGGGTGGGGTCAGTCAAGGTCGCGGCCTCGGATGCCTCCCCAGGTGGCGATGAAGGGGAGCGGCGTTGCGCCCTCGGCCTGGTTGGCGAAGGGGCTGGGGCCGGGGTGTTCGGGGCCTTTGTAGGCGAGGGTCAGGGCTGGGCCGGCGTTTTGCCGTTGGTCTGCTTTGGCGGCATCGGTGGATGGTGTGATGGCGCGGGCGCTGCCGTCGTTGAGTGCGATGGTGGAGGTTGCACCGGTCTGGAACCACCAGTCGGCCTCGGGGTTGTGGACAGCGCGATCGAGGAAGAAGGCGACTTTGTTGGGCGGGTAGAGGATGTCGCTGAGGCGGTTTCGGCGCACGACGCGGAGGTGGTTGTCTGCGGTGGTAAGTTCGGCGTTGTCGGCGTCGAAGCGGCCCCACTTCTCGTAGAGCGCGGGGTTGACCGGGGCGGAGGTGCGAGGGTTTCGGAGCCAGACTTCAGGGGTGACGATCATGGAACTCGGGTAGAGGTAGGAGCCGTTGGAGATGCCGCGGGGCGCTTTGTCTTCGAGGCCGGGGATGGGTGCGGCGTTGTCTTTGGGTTGGGGGAGATCGGGCATGGAGCCGTTGCGCTGGTTTTCGACCCAATCGATGAAGGCGTCCCAGTCGGAGTGGCCCTGTTCGTCGGATGGCGAGAGGAAGATGTCGAACATGGCGGTTGTTCCGAAGCCGTCGACGGCGTATTCGCTGAGGACGACCCAGTACATGTGGGAGAGGGATTGATCGCTGTTCATCCACCGGTCGGTGTGGGTGAGGAAGGTGGGCGGGGATGTGGGGTGGCCCATGGTGCGGATGCCGTCGTCGCCGAAGGCGAAGCCGTTGACGGGTTGGTCGGTGGTGGCGAAGCGGAACGCGGGCTGGCCGGCGTGGCCGTATTTGGGTTGCAGGTCGCCTCCGGGCGAGGGCGGGGCGTTGAGTGTGGCCTGATCGTTTGCGGAGGCGAAGTTCATCATGCCGAGCATGTGATCCTTCATGTTGGATGTGCATGCGGCGATGCGTGCTTCCTGCCTCGATGAGGTGGTCGCGGTGAAGAGGGCGGCGGTGGTGGTGAGGGTTGCGGTGGCGGCGAAGAGCAGCTCGACGATGGTGAAGGCGCGGCGTGTGGGATGGGTCTGCATGGACTGGTCTCCGGTGTGGGGATGTTGGTGTATGGGTCGAGCGTACCTGTGGGAAGATGCGTACTGCAAGAAAAAAGTTTGATCGGGCTGCGTGATGCGGCGGCACTTTCCCCCAGTCGTTTATGGTGATATTTAACTGGGATTCTTTGTCGACCAGGGGGGTATAGGACTTGGGTCATGACTAGCTGAGCCGTTCGGATCGTCCGGATAGGCTGTATCTACCGTG
>CBFGVX010000088.1:0-12116 GCA_965652425.1 uncultured bacterium
AGGTCCTGCTCAAACTCTGCCGCGAAAACCCCCTCAGCTAGTCATGACCCATTTTCTGATTTTTCTGCGAGCAGTTTCAGTCAAGTTGTTGGGTTCGAACGATGCATTATCGGAAGGCATGCAGAAGTTCGGCTGAAAGGCTGTAGATTTTCTCGTGGTGTGACATTCTGTGGTTCGAGTGTGTCTGGATTAATTAATTTGTCGGATTCCTTTGTCTCTGGTGTTATAGACATGCGTTTTGTGGCATTCGATCCAATCGGAAAAATACGATTCGGCAAGTTAATTAGAATTTCTGGTTTTTCGGAAATATATTTAGATATTCATTTGCTAAGTTGCAGGGCATATCATTCAAAGATTGAATCTGGCATTGAGTTATCTCTGTGGCAGTTGATCCGATATAAATCTAGGCCGGCTAGACGATGGTTGGGCCTTTGCAGACATTACCCGGTTATTCAGGATGATAATTCAAATGATTATAATATGCTTAAGTCGGCCTCTGCTGACTACGACCTCTTGGCTTCCAGCTTTGCAACGCAGCCCGGGTGCGAATGGGAAGAGGATGAATGCCGTTGGCGTGCGCACGAACTTCGGCGGCTGGCGAACTGGTACAATTCAAAACAGAAAGTACTCCGTCAGTGGAAGGAGTATTTTAGGAATTTTAAGAGCTTCATGAGATCTGAGCCGAGGCGGTTTGGCCGCGCTGCGCGAAGCGCGGGCTTCGGGGTTTGGGCTCTGGAGTATTTCTTGCTTCTAGCCCACGCGCTTGCGAATTACGCTGCATACACCGGCAAGGCTATTGCTCTGAGCGTGCGGCACTCTATTGTGGGAGGATATCACATCGTGTGGCACTGGCTGATACGCCGAACGGCAGTGGGCTATTTGCTCCAGCCGCATCGGCTCGCAGTAAGTAGTATCTTCTTGCTCGCAGTGTGTGCGTTGATTTATGCACTGGCCGCATCGGATTCCACTGTCATTGTGAGCGACCCTGAGAGGCTTCGTCCTTGGGACAACGGGCTGTTGGCTCGTCTCCAATTCGGTGCCTATTTCTCTCTGACGACCTTTGTGACGCTCGGCTACGGCGATGTGGCGCCGACGAGTTGGTTCAAGCTGGTTACGGGGTTGCAGGCGTTGGCCGGGGTGACGCTGTTGGCGCTCTTCACAGTGGCTTGGGGTCGGAAGTTGGTGCGGTGAGTGGTGGCGGTTGGTGAGCATGGTCTGGCCGGATGCTTGCGACCCATCGCTTGCGCGATTGGGCTCTAACCCTGTGGTGGTTTGATGTGCTGGAAGGTTCGGGGCGCCCCCTCATCCGGTCCTGTGCTGAATCGCACAGGACCACCTTCTCCCGCGCCCCCCCGAGGGGAGAAGGAGGGGGAGCGAGGCAAAGGGAATAATGGAGAGGCGGGCAGGATGCCCGCCCCGCTAGATCGGGTAGGTCGAGAAGAGCACCGGTCGGAGACCGGTGCCACCTGGGGGGAATTTTCGGAGTTCGGCTTGACATATTCTGAAAACAGAATATGTTGTGGGCATGCCCCGTCCTCCGGTGACCAGTGATGTCTTCAGTGCGGTTGCCGAGGTTCGGCGGCGGGAGATCATCGGTGTGCTGGCGGAGGCGGGGCCGTTGGCGGTGGGGGATCTGGTGGAGGCGCTGGGTTTGCCGCAGCCGGCGGTGTCGAAGCATCTGGCGGTGTTGCGCGAGGTCGGGCTGGTCTCGGTCGAGAAGCGCGGGCGGCAGAGGGTGTACGAGCTGCATGCGGGTGAGCTGTGGTCCGTTCACGAGTGGGTGAGCGGGTACGAGCGGTTCTGGGCGCACCAGACGGATCGGATCAAGGAGCGAGCGGAGAAGGCCGCGGCGTCGCGGGCGAAGGACGCTCCGTGAACATGTGAGACAGCGTGAAACGCGAGGAGGAATGATGGTCAAGCAGGCGGAAAGCGGAACGGTGCACGCGATCAATCTGGTGCGCGAGGTGTTCATCGAAGCGCCGATCGAGATCGCGTTCGCGGCGGTGCTGGAAGAACTCGGTCCGGGCGGGCAGATGCCGGACGGGACTTCCATGAAGATGAAGATCGAGGCGTGGCCGGGCGGGCGGTGGTACCGCGACCTGGGTGATGAGAACGGTCACCTGTGGGGGCATGTGCAGGTGATCAAGGCGCCGACGCTGCTGGAGTTGACGGGGCCGATGTTCATGTCGTACCCGGCGATCAACCATGTGCGCTACCGGCTGACGGCGGAAGACGGCGGTACGCGGCTGGTGCTGGAGCATCGGGCGATGGGGCATATGCCGCAGGAGCATCGCGAGGGTGTGGAGGAGGGGTGGGATTATGCGCTGGAGCGTGTGCGGGAGATCGCGGCGGGGATGCTGGGGTAAGGGATTCGCGGCCCGGTGTGTCCGGCGTGGCCTGCACCCGACTTCGTCGGGTTTGACCACGGCACCCTTGGGTGGGTCTTTGGTCGGCTCGCACGGCTTGCCCTTCGGGACAAGCCGTGGCACCCGAGCCGTTGGGAGGTTCTGGGCACCCCCTCATCCGGTTCTGTGCTGAAGGGGCACAGGATCACCTTCTCCCGCGAGGGGAGAAGGAAGGGGAGCGCAGCAAAGGGAAGAATTGAGAGGCGGGCAAGATGCCCGCCCCACTAGATTGTGTCGTTCGAGAAGGCCACCGGTCGGAGACCGGTGCCACCGAGGAGGTTGGGTCGGTCAGTCGCGTTCGAGGCGGCTGGCGAGGACTCGGCCGAGTTTGTCGATGGCCTTGTCAATGGCTTCGTACATGTCGCCGCAGGTGTGTTCGGCGACGAGGGGGTCGCGTCCTGCGGGTCGGGCCTCGATGAGGCAGCGTTTGTCGTCGCCTGTGTCGCGGTGGGGTTCGTTCTGGTCGGAGAGGTGGACCTCGATGCGGGTGAGGCGCTTGAGGAAGCGTCCGATGTGCTGCTGTATTTGCGCACGGATGTGGTCTTCCATCGCTGGGGTGGTGGTCATGCCGCGGCTGTTGACCTGGAAGGTGGTTTCGGTGGTGTGGTCGGCGGTGAAGTCGGTCATGGTGTGCCTTCCTTGGTTGGTAGGAATTCGGGGGTACCCCAGAGATGAGTTGCCCGGTGCCATCATAGGCCCGGAGTGGTACGCATCAGGGACCGTCCGGGTTCAGCGGCCGCGTGCGGTTTGTTCGACGATTTCGTAGACATGGCGCATGAAGAGCGATGCCATGCCGTGCTGGTCCTTGTTGCCGACTTCGGCCTCGATGGAGGTGATGGTGTCGGTCTGGCGGCGGACTTCGATGACGAGTCTGGCGGTTCGTCCGAATCGGTAGTAGACCCAGTAGCGGCCGGGCTCTTCGATCTCGTTGAGCTTGCGCAGGGCGAGGTCTTCTTCGGTTTGTTTGACGGCGGCGACGACCTCGTCGAAGTCGGCGATCTCGAAGGACCAGACTTCGGCGCCGCTGAGCAGCGTGACGCCGGTCTGCGCGCCGCTGACGGCGGCGCCGACGAGTGCGGGTTCGAAGCCGGTGCAGCCGGGGAGTAATGCGAGCGGGATCGCGAGGGCGAGCGCTTCAGCGCGCCAGCGGCGGTTGTGCGGTGTGGTCTGGTTCGGGCGTGTCATAGCCATCAGCGTAGGCGTGGTAATGCGCAAACCCCGTGCCGGTCAACACCCGAGGGTCGGAAAACAGCCAGAAGTTTCCGCCGATCAGGATGCCCACCAACGGCGGGATCATGATCGCGAGCAATACGGGCGGTGTCCAGATGCCGGTGAAGTTCAGGACGAAGATCGCCATCACGAAGATCGATCCGAAGTGGAGGAGACGCGTCGTCCGGTACGGGTTCGCGACCAGTCGCTCGAGAAACAGGCGCGGGAGCAACACGCCGGCGCCAATCATCAATGCGATGACGAGGGTCACCGGGCCGAAGCCGTTGCCGAATAGGATCGACAGCAGGTAGGCCAAGATGATCAGGTTGATCACGGTGTATCGCCAGCCGACATTGCGCTGGTAGTGCTTGAAGCGGTGCAGCACGGTTCAGTGGTCCTTCAGCGCGGGGACTTCTTCGGGGTCGGGGGTGGTCGCTCGGGTGAGGACGAAGCTGCGTTCGGCGTAGAGCTTCTCCATGGTGTCGATGGGCGGCTCGACCTCGGTGAGTTTCGTGCCGCAGGCGACGAGCAGGCGGACGAGGTGGTGGTAGTCGTCGAGGGCGATGTGCTCGCGTCCGGGGCGTGCGTTGGCGACGGCGTCGGGCTCGTCGTCCTGCACGGCCTGCAGGTCGGCCATGTTGTGGTAGTTGCCCAGGGGCAGGCAGAGGCAGGTGGATTCGTAGCCGTAGGCCATGTAGGTGGTGGACTCGCACGCGCCGCCGGGCATGAGCTTGCGCTGCCACTTGAAGGCGGAAGCGGGGCGTTCGGCGGATTCGATCTGTCCGGGGTCGGTGTTCTTCGCTTCGCCGTCGGCCTTGGCGAGCTCTTCGGCGACCTTGGCGATGCCGGCGGTGAGCGCGGGGCTGAAGGTGGACATGCGGTCGCCGACGCGGACGATCGGCCCGCCGCCGATAGGCGACTCGGGGAAGCTGCGCGAGTTTTCGAGCAGGACATAGCGTCCGTCGCGCGGGAGCGACTTGTCGCGGCACGCGGCGATCGCGCCGACGAAACCGATTTCCTCCGCGCGGGTGAAGAAGAGGCGGACATGGCGGGCGGCGGATTCGGCGCGCAGCTGGTCCATCGCGGCGAGCGCGGCGGCGACGGCGGCGAGGTCGTCGCAGGCGTGCGTGTAGAGCACGCGGCCGGCGTGCATGCCGGGGCGAGCGGTTTCGGGCTTGATCTCCGGCTCGGGGAAGTCCCAGCGCCCGATGTCGCCGGGGGCGAGGCCTTCGAGCGATTCGCCCGAGGCGAGTTCGGCGGTGGCGGTGCGGAAGGGCTTGGTGGACTTGTCGGAGGATGTGATGATCGCGCGGACGGGCCGGTCGTCGTCGGTGAAGAGGACGATGGGCGGGCGCTGGGCGAAGTAGGGGTCGAGCACGCCGCCACGGAAGCTGAGGTGCAGGGTGGGTGGCGCAGTGGAGTCGTCGATGGACTCGACGACGAAGGCGGGGTGGTCGAGGTGGGCGGTGATGTAGAACGGGCGCTCGGTGGCGGAGGCGGCTTCGGTGTGCTCGATGGTCAGGTTGCCGTGCCGGTCGGCCGAGAGGACGAGGTCCGGACGCTGGGAGGCCCATTCGTGGATCCACTCGACCACCCGGCGCTCCCGCCCCGCGGCGGTGGGGATGGCGGTGAGTTGGAGGTGCCAGTGCTGGGGGTGGGGGGGGGGGTGGGCGGGGGGGCTGCTCTTTTGGGGCTGGTTCGCGGGGGGGCGGTGGGGGGTGCTGAAGCCGCTCGCTTCCGCTCGCGGCTAGTTTTCGGAGTCTGCTGGGATGCCGAAGAACCGCTCCGTGTTCTCATTCAGCCGCTCGTAGAACTCCGCCTGCGATTCGCCGGTGAGTTCGGTCTGGATCTCCGCCAGCGTCTCAGCGACATGCACGACGAATTTCGGTTCGTTGGGGCGCACGCCGCGGTGGGGGTGGGGGGTGAGGAAGGGGGCGTCGGTTTCGACCATGACGCGGTCGCCGCCGGTGGCTTCGAGGAAGAGCTTCGCCGCGGCTCGGACCTCCTCGGCGTTCTTGTAGGTGACCACGCCGGTGAAGCTGACCCATGCGCCGAAGTCGAGGATGAGCCGGATGTCGTCGGGCGTGCCGGTGAAACAGTGGAAGACGAAGCGCGATGGGTTGAGCGCGGAATCGTGCAGGATGGGGATCAGTTCGGCGAACGCCTCGCGGCAGTGGATGACGACGGGCTTGTCGATGCGCCGCTCACCTCTCGCTTCGCGGAGTTCGCTGATCAGCGCGAGCTGGTGGCGGAGCACGGGGAGCTGGACGGACTTGGGGGGCTTGTCGTAGTGGCTGTCGAGGCCGAGTTCGCCCCAGGCGACGCACTCGGGGGCAGCGGCGACTTGCGTGATGGCGGCCCAAGCGTCCGCCGCGGCGGCGGGGTCGGTGGGGACTTTATGGGCGTAGAGCGGGTGGACGCCGCTGGTGCACCAGACATTCGAGTGGGCGCGTGCAACGGCGAGGGCTTCGGTGCAGTCGGAGGGGTTGGTGGAGATGGTGATGCAGCCGGAGACGCCGGCGGCGCGGGCGTCGGCGAGGACGGCATCGATGCGTCCGGCGTAGTCGGGGAAGGTGAGGTGGCAGTGGGTGTCGATGATCGCGGGCAGGGTCATGGCCCAAGGGTATCCGCTGCGGCGGGGGCGGGTGTGGCCGGTAGTATGGGTGCGGCTCAGCGAAAGGAACGGGATGCGGATCGGGATTCGATTTGGAAGTGGCGGCGGCGGGTTCTGGATGATCGCGGCGGCGCTGCTGCTGGTGCTGACCGGGCGCGTGAGCGCGAACGACCGCGAGTACGAGCGGTACTCGATCATCCTGATCAACGATCAGCGCGTCGGCTTCATGCGCGAGAGCGCGGAGATCGAGGGCGAGACGCTGGTGTCGAGCTCCGAGATGGTCATGCGGATCGCGCGGTTCGATGATGAACTGCGGGTCAGCATCATGACCGAGTTCGTCGAGACGCTCGACGGCACGCCGCTGTCGATGCGATCCTCGACGGACATGGGCGGTGCGGAGACGGTCGAGGCGTATGTCTGGGACGGCGAGCGCGTGAAGCGCACGACCATCAACGGTGGCCGGCGCACGGTCAGGGACGAGAAGGCCCCCGGCGGCACCTGGCTCACGCCGGGGCAGGTCGGTGATTTCATCGAGACGCGGATCCGGGCCGGCGCGGAGAAGGTGATCTTCTCCATGGTCGACCCGAGCTCGGGCCTCGACCGCGTGCTGACCACGCTCGAACGGACCGGCACGCAATCAATCGAAGTGCTGGGCGAAGAGGTGGAGGCGCTGCGCTGGCGCGTGAAGCAGTCGGCCATGCCAGACATCGAGACTTTCGTGTACACCGATGCGCAGGGCGAGACGCTGCGCTCGGAGATGCCTTTCGGCGGGCTGAACATGGTGATGGTGCTGAGCACGCGCGAGGAGGCGCTGCGGGACATGCCCGCCGTGGAGGTGATGGGCTCGACGCTGGTGAAGCCGCGGGGCGAGATCGAATCGCCGCGCACCAGCACGCGCGGCGTGTACCGGCTGTCCTCTGCCATCGCCGGGCAGCAACTCCCGGAGCTGCCGAGCGCCGGATCGCAGCGCGTTGAGAAGCTCGACGGCGGCGCTTTGCGCGTGACGATCGACCTGAACGACCCGATCGTCGCGCCCGAGTCGGACGCGACCGACGAGCGGTATCAGCGCGCGACGACCGCGGCGGACACCGCCGATGAAGCGGTCCGCGCACTGGCCGCGCGAGCGCTCGAAGGCATCGGAAACGGGGCGAGCGATCTGGAGAAGGCCGAAGCGATGCGCAAGTTCGTCTACCGCTTCATCGCCGACAAGCAGCTCGGCGTGGGCTTCGCGACGGCCTCGGAGGTCGCGCAGAACCCGGCGGGCGACTGCACGGAGCACGCGGTGCTGCTTGCGGCGATGCTGCGGGTGGAGGGCATCCCCAGCGGCGGCGTTAACGGGCTGATCTTCATCGACCAGTTCGGCGACGGCGAAAAGGTCTTCGGCTACCACATGTGGACGCAGGCGCTCGTGACGGACGAGCAGGGGCGGTTGGTCTGGAGGGACTTTGATGCCTCGTGGCCCCGCGCGATGGACGCGACGCACATCACGACCTCGGTGAGCGACCTCGGCGACGGGTCGATGCTGGACTCGTACACCACGATCGCGCGGCTGCTGGGTGTGTTGGCGATTGAGGTGGAGGGGGTGGAGTGAGGGAACGCGATACAGGCATGGATATGCATTTCGTGATGTTGCATGCGACACCCCAGCGTGCAAACCCGGAGTCCGCGACATGTGGAGGTGCGTACATCAGCTATTGGGTCCTTGCACGGGATGTTGATGAAGCCATCGCTCGAGCACACACTCGAGTTTCTGAAGAGGGTTGGGAGGCGGACGAAGTGCATCAAGTCGTCCAGACTCGCCGAGAAAACTACGACTCCGAAGAGAATGCGGAGGAGTTGGAGTGCTTCGACGAAGCAGTCGAGTACGGCGAGGCGATCACCCTCTACACCTACCCAATCGAGGACGAGCAATAGTCAAGTTGCTACCCCACCACCCGCCACACCAGATACGCCGCACGGAACACCGCCAGAAACACCCTCGAGCACACGCTGAAGACCCGCATCGGCTTTCGCGGCTGGGCGTGCAACGGTGTCGTCGGGCCCGTGATCACGCGGCAGTTGATGTACGCGAGGATCGGGGCGGGGAGGAACGACAGCGTGGTCGCGAGGTCGACCAGCCGCGTCAGTTGGCCGCTCAGCAGCGCGATGATCGCCAGCCCGATCCCCGCCTGCACGACGACCCACGCCGCGCAGCTGCTCTTCGACGGTTTCGAACGCCTCGCCGTCTCGCGCGGCCTGCGGCTCTAATCGCGATCCGTCAAGCCGGGCCAGTTCTGCGCGATGTAATTCAGCGCGGTCAGCCGGTACTCCTCGCTCTTGAGCCCCATCGCTTGCGCTTCCGCCTGCGCCCGATCGAGGGTCACACCTTCATCAATCACGCGGAACGCCATCCAGACCGGAGCGACGCGGTTCCCGGTGCGGCAATGGATCGCCACCCGCTTCCCCGCCGCGCTCTGATCGCGGAGCGTCTTCCGCACGGCGTCGATCAGTTCCGGCGTGAGTTCTCCCGACCCGTTGTAGGGATGATTGATGTACGCCAGACCCGCCTTCTCCGCCGCGGCTGACTCGTCGTAGTCCGGGTGCTCCGAGTGCTTGCGCAGATTGATCACCGTGTCCACGCCCGCGTCCTTCAGCGCCCGGAGTTCCTCGGCGTTCGGCTGCGTCAGCACGATGTGATGCAGCACGCCGCCGATCGTCAGCTCGGGCGCGGGGACCGGGTCGCCGTCGCTGAACCGTCTCGTCTGGCGTGCCGAGGATTCGAAGCCCTCACGAACGAAGTCGCTGACGCCCATCGCGTGCGAGCGGAGCAGCGCGACGGTCTCCGGGTCACTCGCCGATTCCTTGATCCGCACGCCCCGCTCGGTGACCGAGACTTCGAGCGTGATGTTGGCGTGCTTGTCGAACAGATCGACGAACACATCGTCCCACACGCGCACCTGCGCCCCGGTCTCGATCCGGACCTTCATGGATTCGGCGTGGTCGATCAGCTTCGGGACGAGATCCGGGTCGAGCGACTCCGTGAGCGCTTCGATGCCGTTCTCGGTGTGCGTCACCGTGCGCAGCAGACTCCGGTGCTCGCGCAGAAGCTCCGCCCACACCGAGCGATCGTAGTTCACGGTGTTCGGCCTCGCCGGCGGGTTCGGTTCAGAGCCCGCATCCTGCACCGCAAGCGTCAGGCCGGCGGAGGCGATGATTGTCGAAACCGCAAGGAACAGAGTGCTCGGGCGTGCCACGGTGAGACCTCCTGGGAGTGGGTGGAAGAAGCGCCAGCGTAGACGCTTCATCCGTCCGCAGGAGGCCGGTCCTCACAGATCACGCGAGATGCTCCTGAGATTCAGTCGCGACCGGCGCCCTCACGCTCCTTCCACGCCGCCAGCAAGTCGGCCTCCCGCTCGCGCGTGATGCCCGGCACCTGCCCGCCGAACGCGAACTCGGGGTCTTCCATGCCGCGTTCGATCATCGCTTGCTTCCAGCGGGCCATGTACTCGTCGTCGAACCACGCCAGCGTGTCGCGCACCGTTTCGTCCAGCGGGCGCGTCTTCAGGCCCGCCTTCGCTGCTTTCTCCAGACTGCGCGTGTGGAAGCCGGCGCTGCCCTCGGCGGGCGGGATCCAGACCGGCATGTGCGCCCACGGCGCGACGCCGTTCTCGGCCAGGAACTCCGCGTCCACCCACGTGAAGCGCGCGTCGCTGCCCGTCACCCGCTTGCAGGTATCGAGCATCTTGCCCGTCGTCATGTCCGATCCGACCGGCCCGTTCACATTGTAGATCCCGGTGTGCCGCTGCTCGATCGCGTGCACCATGAACGCCGCGAGGTCGCGCACATCGATGAACTGCAGCGGGTGATCCGGCTGGCCCGGCGCGAGGACTTCGCCGCCCTCGCGCACCCTCGCGGGCCAGTAGGTGAACCGGTGCGTGAAATCGAGCGGCCCGACCAGCAGCCCCGGCCGGTGGATCATCGCCTTGCCCGGGAAATGCCGCTCCGCCGCGGCTTCGCTCCGCGCCTTCACCGCGCCGTAGTACTGCATGTTGTAGCGCGTGTCCGTGATCGAATCGGCCTCATCATCGGGCATCGTGGCCACGGCATCGGTCTCATCGAGCCCGGTCTCGGTGTTATCCGCATACACCGACAGCGAGGAGATGTAGGTGTAGTGGTCCGCGCCGTCTTTGAGGATGCGTGCGCTGTTCTCGACCCAGGTGTGCACGCTCGCCGTGTCGATCACCGCGTCCCAGCGCCGCCCGCCCTTGATCGCGTCCTCCAGCGGCTTCAGACCCGGCTCGATCTCCGGGATGCGGTTGCCCTGGATGAACTCGAGATCCGGGAACAGCTCATCGCGGTTGCCCCGGTTGAACAGGGTCACCTCGTGCCCGCGCTCCACCAGCATCCGCACCGCGTGTGGCCCGAGCATCCCCGTCCCGCCGAGAAACAGGATCTTCATGGCCTTGCCCTTCCGTGCGGGTCGAACCAGTCGGCTCCCGAGCGCCACCGGCCCGGAAAACAGCGATGCCGCGCCGATCGCGCCGGCGGTGACGATGAACTCTCTGCGGGTCGGTTGCATGGGTCCTCCTCCATTCGGACTGATTCCGAAATGAGCACTGTTTCTGAACTGATCAAGGTGTACTGCCCGCCATCGCCGAGGGTGCATCGGCGAGCGGCTTTGTTGTTGCGGGATCCGGCGGCAGGTGCGCAATCGCCTCCGGCGTCAGCTCTTCCCGTCGCCCAAGCCAGAATGAAAGCAGCAGGGCACCCGCCGCCAGCGGCACGGCCACCCACGCCACCGTCACGCCGATCGCCGCGATCCCACGATCCGCGAGCGTGCCGAGCGCGTCCCCGCCCCGGTACACAAAGGTGTCGATGAAGCTCTTGGCCTTGTACTTGTCCGACCGCGGCACCACCGTGTACAGCGTCTCGCGTGCCGGCTTGCTCAGCGCGTGGTTCGAGGCCCGTCGTGACGCCTCGAACAGGGCAATCACCACCAGCGACGGTGCCGCAGCCAGACCAATAAACCCGATCACCGTCACCGCGGGAACGACGGCCAGCAGCGTGCCCACACCGAGCAGGCGCATGAGCCGACCGGTGATGAACAGTTGCAGCAGGATCGTCGCGCTTTGGCCGCCGAGTTCGATTCCAGCGAACAACTGCGTGCGAGCGTCCGTATCGGCCGCGAGCCCGTCGATGATCCTCGCCTTCTCGAAATACAGAAAGGTCGAGAGCACCGTGAACAGGCCGACATAGATCGCGATACTCATCAGGTACGGCGATCTCGCCACATCCCGAATGCCCTCCCAGCTCGCGCCGCCGATCTTCGCTGCGGATTCGTCATGGTGATCGTGCCCATTCATCGCGCGACGCACGGCCATACGGTCCAGCGCGATCGCGATTGCACCGGCCGCCGCGACGCACAGCATGGCGCAGCCGAAGAGCCCCGGCGCACCGATCGCGTTCGCGAGCCCGAGCGACCACGCCGACCCGCAGATCGCCCCCGCCGTCCCGCCGACCCCGATGAAGCCGAACAGCCGCTTGCCCTGCTCGCGCCGGAAGATGTCGGCCATGAAGCCCCAGAACACCGTCACCGCGAACAGGTTGAACACGCTCAGCCAGACATAGAACACCTGCCCGACCAGTGCCGACCGGTCCTCGCCCCGCACCAGGAAGATCGCCAGAAACACGCCGATGCACAGAACCGAAAAACCATACACCAGCGGCACGAAGACGCGCCGTTCCAGACGCGACGCCACGAACCCGAACGCCAGATTGGCCACCACCATCACGCCCAGCGTGATCAGGAACAGCACCTGCAGACTGTCCACGCCGCGTTCAAGCCCGAGCGCATCGCGCAGCGGGCGCAGCATGAAGTAGCCGAACAGCAGACAGAAGAAATACAGAGC
>CBFGVX010000089.1:0-11657 GCA_965652425.1 uncultured bacterium
CACGGTAGATACAGCCTATCCGGACGATCCGAACGGCTCAGCTAGTCATGACCCTGAAAAATTTTTCCGGAAATTTTTGCAGTCACACTACGTGTGACTGAATCTGCTCAAAATCAGACTCGGGATCCTTGGAGTAGGTGTCGCTGAACCTCTCGTACAGCTCCATCTGGTCCGGCGAACACTGGCCCCGCATGTACTTCTCCATGCGTAGCACCTTCCCCTTGAGGCTCGCCGCGAGCAGAATCATGTCGATCTTGCTGGCCTGAGCCTGCTGATGCACCAGAACCGTTGTCTGTGGCAGGCGGCAACGGACGCCAGCGAGGACTACCGTCTCGGACCAGCCGTGAGAAGAGGTCATCACAATGCTGCCGGGTGCCCGTGTCGCCATTCCGGCCAGGACTCTCCGGTATTCCGCGTAGTCGCCAAACAGCTTTGAAGTCGGTGCGACGCGGTTCAGCTGCCAGTCACCTTCTGAACCTCTATGCATTTTTGAAACCTTCTTGCCGGACCCATGAATGAGGACGAGTCAGCTATCACACGCTGACGCAAGCTTTTCGCGGCGAGAGGACCGGTCCGGCCGAATCATCGAATCCGCGGGATCACGGTAAATCGAAAATTTCTCACTTCATGACCGCCCCAAAGATTTGTTGAAGTTTCTGACGCTTCGCTATCCAGCCAGACCGCCCTCCTCGCCGAGACAGACCGCGGCGATGAACAGATGCGGGACAGAGCGTCTCCGGTTGAGATCGGTAGGTCGTGGGAGTACTTGGGGCCATGCAGAAGACATTCCGATTCACCACGGCAGACGGCCATCGAACTGCTGAGTTTCCCGTGGGATCTTCGGCCGCGGCTTCAGTTGACCCGCTGCATCAGCGTGCCGTTTCAAGATGCGACCAACACAACGCCGTCCCACTGTGTCACGCATAGCTCTTAGCCCCGCCGGCCAAGCCCTCGTCACCGCGGGTGCAGCCCGCCGATCATTTCACAGTCTGGAGGGATTCCGGTCGCATCGACGGCCGTTGCCGGTCGCGTATCAGATGGTTGAGTAGCTGCGGTTTCCGCGGCATACGCCGCGGAGCCCTCCGCAACGCGTCGCTGTTGCCCGGAGAGGCAGATTTTTCTCGAACCTGCTGAAAGTGAGAGATTGTATGAAGTAAAATGTGCACTAAGTTCTACTCCAAAAAATATTATTTTCTGGAGTTATACGAGTCGTTTAAAAACTTTTTTCAATGTTTCCTGAAAGGAGATCGAATGTCCGACCTTGTAAATCGCCCCGCTCCAAGCATGGCTATTCCAAAGCTCTCATCTTTCGGCGTCCCGGCTGGCGACACACCTCAGTCCGCGATGGGTCCGGATGTCCTGCCGATTGGCGAGCACGGCCGCATCTTCACCCGCTCCGAAGCGGCCGAGGCTCTCAGAATGAGCGAGCATCAGATGTACAACCTCAGGCGAAACGGCGAAATCAGGTTCTTCAAAGTCGGTTCGGCCGTCTATTTCACCGAAGCGGATCTCGCCGACTTCGTCAGCCGCCGCCTGGCCGACAGCGAGGCCGACGCCAGCCGTACAGCATCCGGATCAGCCAACTGATCATCGACGGCTCATCGCGTTCTACAGCTCGCGGGACCGCCCTCTTATTCAGCGTGTAGCCCACTTCGTAGCAATAGCCCCAGGCACCTAACGGAGACGCCATATGCGGTTACGGATCAACATCACTCATCCATACGCCGCCTTGTCCACCCGCGACGCTGGCTTGGCCGCGATGAGGTACCGATACCGTGGCATCACTTCAGAAGACCGGAAAGAGGTCTTGGAGAATCGCATTCCGATATAACGGCGGGCAAAAAGCGTTCCGCTTCCCGGGGACTGCCCGCTTCGCCAAGACGGTCCTTGCCCACACCGAAAACATCTTGGAGGCTCGCAAAGGGAACATTCCCCTCGACTCGTCGAGTACTGCCTGGCTTGAGCAGCTCAGCGATGACATGTACGGCAGATTGGAAGGTGCGGGTCTCGTCAGGTCCAGAACCAAGCGTCGCGAGCAGACGCTCAGCGACTTGACGACCTTCTTCCTTGAGCAAGCCGAGGTCGCGGAGGGGACCAAGAAGGTCTATCGCCAGGCCATCAGATCGCTCCACGACTTCTTCAGGGAGCACAAACCCATCTCGGAGATCACGACGATGGACGCTCAGGCTTGGCGGACCGATCTCACCAAGAAGGGTTACGCTGACGCAACCCAGTTCAAGCGAATCAACACGGTCAAGACCATCTTCAACCGTGCGGTTGATTGGGAGCTGGTCGGAGCTTCGCCGTTTCGGCACCTCAAAACCGGCTCCCAAGAGAATCCCGACAGGCAGGAGTACGTGCCCGTTGATGTGATCAACGCGGTGCTGAAGGTCTGCCCGGACGATGAATGGCGTTGCCTGATCTGCTTGGCTCGATTCGCCGGGCTCCGCTGCCCTTCCGAGATCTCGCTGCTCCGTTGGGAGCATGTCGATCTCCAGGCCCGCCGCATGACGGTCCTGAGCCGGAAGACCAAACGGTACAAGGGAGGCGACCGCCGCGAGGTCCCGATCGTTCCGCAGTTGTTCGATGTCTTGTCCGCCCTACACCGTGAACGCACTTCCACCAGCGGACCGGTGGTCCCTCGAGTTGCAGGCCGCTCCAATATCAACCTTCGGACCCAGTTCGAGAAGTTCATCAGACGGGCGGGGCAGGAGCAGTGGGAAAAGCTGTTCCAGAACCTCCGAGTGTCCGCGGAGAACGATTTCCAGAAGACCTGCAGGCCGGCCGCGGTCAGGAAGTGGATGGGACACAGTGCCCAAGTCGCTGCGAGACATTACGAGATGGTCCTCGACAGCGACTTCGACGATGCGATCCGCGTCGACCCCGAGGACAAATCCGGCCCGAGCTGAGCGATCGCCCCGCTCGGAATCCACCCGCCGCTTGTCGAAGCGACGGACCAATCAGAAGCTGATGATCGCCGGCGGACCAATGGGGCCGCCGGCTTTTTCGTTGCATGCCCAGCATGGGCAGAGGCGGCGGATCCGCGACCCCCGGCCGCTCGATCCAAGGGGGACGGCGGAAAACCAAAACACTCATCCGCTGCGGGGGCGAGCAGAAAGCGAAGCCCCGCCAGGGTGGCAACAAAGTGGCAACAAGGTGGCAACATTTCCGGCA
The DNA here is from genome assembly GCA_965652425.1 of uncultured bacterium. Taxonomy (GTDB): domain Bacteria; phylum Planctomycetota; class Phycisphaerae; order Phycisphaerales; family UBA1924; genus JANSXG01. The sequence continues at coordinate 3,175 of CBFGVX010000089.1, forward strand.
ACAGCCACGCTGTGACCTGATGTGACGGAAACGCAAGAAGATATGGAAGTGCTTTTCTGACAGGGGCTTATACGCTTCTGGCACATTGCGTGCCACCCTATCACATACCTCAAAGTGGGCGATACTGGATTCGAACCAGTGACCTCATCGATGTCAACGATGCGCGCTAGCCAACTGCGCCAATCGCCCGGATCCGCTCTCGCGGGTCGGGAAGGATACACCAAATGTTGGTGTGGAGGCAAGCGTGGGGATTCATTCGGGCCGCGGTGTCAGGATCAGGACGCTGGTGACCTCGCTCGGCAGCAGAGGGAGCGGCTCTCCGGATTCCCAGGCGGCCTGCTGGTCGCGGAAGTGGCGGTTCAGGGGGCGTCCGGACTGGCCTCCGGGCATATGGATCAGGCCGTGCTCAAGTCGTCCGGGGCTGATGGCAAAGCGTTCGCTGGCCCCGAAGGTCGGGGTCGCGACCCGGACCGAACTCGGGTCGCCGCTCGCGGCGGAGTGCCGCCGGGGCCAGAGCCGCGAACGGGTGGCGGATGCGGGACAGGTTCCGCGCGCCCCACTGCGTCTCGATGCCGCCACCGGCGCCCTCGCCCATTTCGTGGACCATGCGGACGAACACCCATGTTTGAAGAGCATCCCAGCTCGTGTGGTTCGTGCCGAGCAAGTGCTCTGGCTTCTCTTCGAGGAGGCGGAGGACCGGTTCGTCCGCGCTGTACGAGGAGTAGGTCCAACTGCTCTGGTAGTAGTCCGAGACCGCCCGGATGATCGGGTCGAGCGCTTCACGGTGCAGACGGGATCTGTAGCCTTTGAGCAGGCGGAACCCGGGCTGGTCCGCGTTCGATGTGCCGTCCCACGACTTCACGATCTCGATGGCGCGATCGACGAGCGCATCGTCTTCATCGAAGTGTTCCATCGCGGCGAGCAGATGATCGCGGTACGGTTCGAACAGCGAAGCCCGCGTGTCCAGAGCGACCTCGAAGACATCGCTTTCCCCCCACTGCTTCGCGCTCGAGAGCAGTTCCCTTATGCGCTGAGCGCGCACACCCAGCGCGAACCCTTTGCCGTGCGGCGCGCTGCCTGCATTGGCGGAGAGCACTCGGTTGTTCGCGGTGAACAGAAACCCGGACTCGGGACGAACGATCTGCGGCCGGGCATCCCCTTCGAGGTTGCCCTTCCAGCCGATCATGCCGTCGACCCAACGCGGATCGATCTCGCCCTCAAAGCCGAACCGGTCGGGGATGAACCCGGCGATGGTCCACGCGATATCGCCGTGCGCATCGGCCATCACGATGTTCTGAGCAGGGCCGCGCCAGTCTCGCGCGATGACGAGGCCCTCTTCCAGCGTGTTCGCCCAGGGCAGATCGAGCAGGCGGAGGTTGGTGTTCTCGGGATCCAACGCGCCCCAGCGCATCGCGAGGGGGGTTCCGTCGGGAGCGACATCGGTGATCGGCCCCCATCGGGTCACCCGCACATAGAACCCGCGGGAATCGGCATCCGGCAGTGTATCGTCGATGACTTCGCGCCGGATCTGGAACGCTTCGGAGCCGTCGGCGACGCGATACCGGCTCGCGTCACCCGGCATCGTTTCAACAGGGACAAGATCCACGAGATCCGCGGTGAGGTTCGTGAAACCCCAGGCCAGCGCATCGCTCGATCCGGCGACGATTCCCGGTATCCCCGGCAGCGACACGCCGGCGACGGTCCGCCTGCGCCCATCGCCCGGATCCCATTCGATCGCAGCGCGATACCAGATGTTGGGCAACATCAAGGGCAGATGCATGTCGTTGGCCACGACAGCCCCGCCGTGCGATGTGCGTGAACCCGCCACCGCCCAGCTGTTCGAGCCGAGCACCGCAAGCCCCGTGTCGATTTCGAGTTGTCCGCGAAACGATGATGGAGGCGCCGAAGCAGAGAAGACCTTCGGGCCGGGAACGGCCAGGGGCCTGTACCCGCCGGTCGGATCGGCCTCACTTCCATCGAGCGGAGCATCGAAACGCGTCATGGGCGGCGACAGGAACTCGACAAGCTCGGGCGGGAGCGCCTCGCGGACCGCGTACAGATTCAGATCTTCGACATCGCCGCTGCGCAGCATATAAGTCATGTAGAGAAGCACGAGGATCGAATCTTCGGTTCCCCACGACTCCGGCTGAACCCCGAGCAAGCCGTACTCAAGCGGCGGGGACTGCAACTCGGCGAGCGCGGTATTCACGCCTTCGCGGTACGCCACCAACCACGCGAGATGGTGCGCGGGCAGTTGCTCCAGAACTTCCCGCGCGATCGCCTCAAACCCGTAGACCCGCATCGCCGTGTCCATGCCGACCGTGTCCGGGCCCACAATCTCAGAAAGCCGACCCGAGGCCTGTCGCCGGATCATGTCCATCTGGAAGTACCGCTCCCTCGCGTGCAGGTAACCAAGCGCACGCGAAGCATCGGTGTAGGAGTCGGCAACAATCCGCGGCACGGCGTACGGATCGAACTCGACGCGGACCGGTGCATCGAGCGAACCGAGTTGAGCCGTCTCGACGGGCGGCTCAAAGCTCGCATCCACCTGGCGAGCACAAAGAGCAGCGATGCACACCGCGGCCGCAATCTTCATCAGCATGGCGAATTCCTCCGTGCGGGGCGGGGCGATTGTAGCGGGCAACCCGCTGCGCACGAAAAAGGACGCCGCGGCTGCGGCGTCACTGGTAGCTCTGCGCTCGCATGTTCAGCAGTTGTTGCCGAAATTCGTCAGGACCATGTTCAGATCATCAAGGTTCACGGTTCCGTTGCCGTCGGCATCGCCCTCGCTGGTCTGCTGACCGAAGTTCGTCAGGACCATGTTCAGATCGTCGAGGTTCACCATCTGGTTGCCATCGACATCGCCGTCGCAGGGCGCTTCACAGGAATCCGGGATGCCGTTGCCGTTCACATCGGCGACGGATCCGTCGAGGATTTCCGCGGCGTCTTCGATGCCGTTCCCGTTGCAGTCCACGAAGGGACCGTTGCGCGGGATGATCTTGAACACACGGCCGTTGAACAGCGAGCACATGTAGATCTCGCCGTACGCATCCTCACCGAAGGAGCTCAGCCCGGACAGCCCGGTTCCCCCCTGGAATGCCAACTCGGAGGTCCGCTCGGCGAATTCGACCACACCGTCGCCACCATCCGAACGGAACGACCAGATGCGGCTGGAGCAGTAATCACCGAAGAAATAGGTGCCCTCGAGGCCGGGGATGCCGACACCGCGATAGATCACGCCGCCGGTGATGGAGCAGTTCCCGCCGCTGCGGGCGTAGGTGTAGATCGGGAAGGTCATGGTGCTCGACGGAGCGCACCCGGAAGTGTTGTAGGTGTTGTTGCCCTCGTAGCAGCGCCATCCGTAGTTCTCGCCGCCGACCGACGAGGCCAACTGAAGGTTGATCTCCTCGCGGGAGTTCTGGCCCACATCGGCGATCCACAGATCTCCTGTTTCACGGTCGAAGGAGCACCGCCACGCGTTGCGAAGACCGTACGCCCAGATCTCATCGCTGCCGGTCGCGTCGACGAAGGGGTTGTCCTGCGGAATACCGTACTGCCCGCCCGGACCGTTGTTCCCATCCACATCGATGCGCAGCATCTTGCCCAGGAGCACGCCGGTGTTCTGTGCGCGGTTCCCCGGATCACCCGAGCTTCCTCCGTCACCCGTTGAGTAGTACAGGTATCCGTCCACGGGGCTGAACCCGATCCAGCCGCCGTTGTGGTTTGAATACGGCTGGCTGATCGAGAGCATGACCTGACCGGAATTCACATCCGCGATATTGGGATCGTCGCTGACGGAATACCGCGCGATTCGGCTCACGCCGTTCACGCCGGTGTAGCTCACATAGAAGTAGCCGTTCTCCTCGTAGTTGGGATGGAAGGCCAGACCGAGCAGGCCCCGCTCGCCGCCGCTGGTCACGATGCTCTGGATGTTGAGGAAGATGGACATCTGGTCCGTCTTCTTGTTGAGCACTCGAACGCGACCGACCTGCTCGACGATGAAGATGCGATCAAAATCGCCGGGGGCGTGCGTCACATACAGCGGGCTGGTCAGCCCGCTCGCGACCAGTTCGGTGGTCATCGCGGGGATGCCGTTTCCGGCCAGTACACCCGACGAGCAAAGGGTAAGTGCGGCAGAGGCGATCACGCCGCTCATGAGCTTATTCATTGGTCACTCCTGGTTCGTTCTCTCACATCTCGTACGGTCTCGCGAAAGCGCCCACCCCCTGAGTCCATGGTCGGGCTCCATCGCACGGGTCGCGGCAAGCCGCGACATCATTCTCTTCTGCAAAACCGCCCCGATACCGTTGGGCATCGGGGCGGATATTTCTGGCCATCGGCGTTGCCGCCGAGGCGGTTCACTCAGCAGTTGCTCCCGAAGTTCGTCAGGACGATGTTGAGGTCGTCGAGATCCACCGAGCCGTTGCCGTCGGCATCGCCCTCGCTGGTCTCCTGGCCGAAGTTCGTCAGAACCATGTTCAGGTCGTCGAGGTTGACCGCAAGGTTGCCATCGACATCGCCGAAGCAGTCAACGCCGAACTCGGGAACGATCGACACACCGGAGAGCGTGTCGGGACCGCCGGCCTTGAACATGCCGAGAGTCACATCGCCCTCGGTCGGGGCAACATCGGTGATGAAACCGAAGCTGTACATCGTGCCCCAGCGGATCGGATTGTTCTCGGTGCGCCAGACCAGCTCGTCTCCCTCGCGGGTCACGGTCCAGTCGTCGTTGGAGATGCTCGGGCCGCCGATGTAGGCGACCGGTTCATCGTGATGGAACACGCCGTGGAAACGGGTGCTCACGAGACCTGCGTCCGCCGGCAGAGGAACCCGGAACTCGTCGATCTGACGATCCATGTCGATGTTCTTGACCGAATAGCTGTAGCGGTACTGATCACGCGAGTACTGCTCGGCGTGAGCCGAAACGATCGCGCGGCCGTCGGGAGACTCGAATTCGACCACCGGCAGCTCCTGTGCGATCTCGGTGATCACGGAGCCGGGACGGGCATCGAAGATCAGGAAGTTCTGATTGACAGTTCCGCTCTGACCGGTCTGGCTGAACGACCAGCCGCTGCCGGACTGGAGCGGAGTCATCGGCTTCCAGCCGGCGCTGTTGTAGACGCAGACATCATCCTTCGCGACATAAAACGCCTCGAAGAAGTAGCTGGCGCCGGGGTTGAGAGCGGGGTTCAGATCCTCATCCATGATCTGCATGTGACGCGACACGCCGGAGGTCGGCGCGTTGCCGGTCTGGAACACCGAGCCCTGGTACGACCAGTCGCCGGTCCACGGGTTGATCTCGTAACGAGGAGCGAGACCGCTCTTGCTGGCGTTCAGTCCGGGGCTGTAGGTGTCCGTGCAGCCGATGCCCAGCCACTGGCCGTTGGTGCCCTGGCAACCGCCGACCGACGAGTCGAAGCACTGGCTGCTGGAGAGGGCGAAGAACCCGTGCTTGACCCAGCCCTGGGCAATCTGATCAAACTGATTGTCCATCACGCGATACACATTGAAGGTGATGAACGGGTGATCAGGGTTGGGGTCCGAGAACCACAGAAGTCGCTCGGTGCCAACATTCCACGAAGTCGTCCCCACCGTCAGACCGCTGATGCCCTGAGCGTTGCTGCGGCTGACCTGCCCGAGGCCGTACACCTGGCACAGCGTCACATCCGGACCGTCACCGGGGATCGCGCACAGATCACCGGCGTTGTAGTCGCTGCCAAACGCCAGGGCCGAACCCGCGCACACGGCCAGTGCCGTAAAACCCACATATTTTCGCGAAATCTTCATCTGTACAGTACCTCTCCGGTGATGGACACGGCCAGTTGGTACGCCCGGCCGAGCAGTGCCTGATGCCCTTCGTGCGGCATACGATCGAACAGCGAAAATCAGCCCCCCACATTGCATCCCGGCAGCATCGGCGGAGCACACACCCCTGCGTAGCCGTTTTCGCTATACCGACCATACACCCACTTTCGACACCGCTCAATGAATTCACGCCATCCAAAGGCACTCCGCCCAAAGATGGTTCAACCTCAGCATTCCGTACAAAAACCGGGATCGCGGGCCATACCCAGCCGTGATCGACCCGATAATCCCCTTGCTTTCAACAATTTGCCAGATCCAGTCTTAATTCATACCCATGGCCAGACACCGCACCACATCCCCGGATACGCAGAGCGTGCCGCTCCAGGTGATCCAGCCGCGCCACTCCCAAAAACCCCATTCTCGCATGGGCAAATGGAGGGCCATCGTCCTCATCGCGATCCACATCGCCATCGCCGCCCGGATCGCACAATGGCAGATGACCGGAAGCGCCATCAGCCCGATCGAGCCCTCCGAGTCCATGCAGACCCTCGAAACCGGAATCATCAACGCAGGATTCGTGTTCTTCCTGTCGGCCATCCTCCTCACGATGGTCTTCGGACGCTTCATCTGCGGCTGGGCCTGCCACATCGTCGCCCTCCAGGACTTCTGCGGCTGGATCATGAAGAAGTGCGGCATCCGCCCCACCCCCTTCCGCTCGCGTCTGCTCGTCCTCGTGCCGCTCGGACTGGCCCTCTACATGTTCGTCTGGCCCACTTTCAAACGCGTTGCCCTCGTCCCCACCCTCGATCGCTTCGCCCCGGCGATCGCCGACCTGATCGGAAGGCCCGCACCCTTCCCCGTCGACGGCTTCCGCACCGAGTTCATCGTCGAGGACTTCTGGGCCACCTTCCCTGGTCTCTTCATCGCGATCCCGTTCCTGCTCATCATCGGTTTCGCCAGCGTCTACTTCCTCGGCGCCAAAGGATTCTGCACCTACGGCTGCCCCTACGGCGGCTTCTTCTATCCCGCCGACCGCCTCTCGGTCGCGCGCATCGTCGTCGACGACGAGAAGTGCGACTCCAACGGACACTGCACCGCCGTCTGCACCTCCAATGTGCGCGTCCACGAAGAGATCAAGGATTTCGGCAGCGTCGTCGACCCCGGCTGCATGAAGTGCCTCGATTGCATCAGCGCCTGCCCCACCAACGCGCTCGCCCTGAAGTTCGCAAAGCCGCAGATCCTCAACCGCAAGCCGCGTCGCAAACGCAAACCCCGCTCATTCGACCTGTCGTGGCCGGAAGAGATCGGGCTCGCGCTGGTCTTCCTGATCACACTCCTCGCGACCCGCGGCCTGTACGCCGTCGTCCCCCTGCTCATGGCGGCGGGCATCGCGGGCATCGTGACCTTCCTCGCCTACAAAGCGTGGCGAACCGTCCGAGTCGAGAATGTCCGCTTCCACGGATTCCAGCTCCGCCTGCGAGGCAGAACCACGCCGACCGGCTGGGCGTGGCTCACGCTCACCACGATCGTCCTCCTGCTGGTCGGCCACTCCCTCGCCGTGAACCAGTACCGCTGGCGCGCTGACCACGCCTTCGAGCGCTTCGAGCTTTCCAAGGCATCGCTGTTCGCCCCGTCGCCACCCAGTTTCGAGCAGGACAAGATCGACCGCATGCGCTCGACACTGGACCTCTACGGCAAAGCTTCGCCCATCTCCGAAGGCGGCATCGGTCTCGCGCCCAACGCCGAGTCCATGCTGCGCATGGCCCTGCTCCACCTCGCCCTCGGCGAGCCCGCCGATTCGGTCGCGCTCCTCGAGCGCGTCGGACGCATCGCCGGCGAAGCCGATGAACTCACCGCCGATCGCGAGCAGGTCCGCATCCTCGCCGGCCTCGCCGTCGCCCGTCTCGCCCAGAACCGCCCCGGCGTCACACGCGCCGAGATCGAGCAGGCCTTCGCCTCGACCCGCGAGCAGACCGAACGCGCCATCGAGAACATGCGCGTTGCGCTCACCGAGAACCCCGACTGGTGGGCCACACGCGAGCGCCTGATCGATGTCCTCACGCAGACCGGCCGCCCGACCCTCGGCGTCGAGGAAGCCGATCGCGCCCTCGAGACCATCCCCGACACCCGCAAGTTCGCCCGGGCCCGGGGCCGCGCCCTGCTCGACAAGTCCCGCGCCCTCCGCGCCATGGGCGACCCGGCCGGCGCGTTCGATGCGCTCCAAGAGGCCGCCGAAGTCTCCCCGCGCGACGCCGTCATCCGCGAGAACCTCGCCGCGGCGTACGCCCAGTACAAGCGCGACCCCGACGCCGCAGTCAGAGAACTCCTCACCGCCATCCAGCTCCAGCGCAGCTCCGCCGACCGCTACGAACGCCTTGCAGCACTGCTCATCAGCGCCGGACGCAACGACGAAGCGCTCGATGCCTTCTCAGAAGCCCTGAAGCGCGTCGACGACAAGTCGGCCTTCGCCGAGCGCATCGAACAGAACCTGATCCGCAGCAATATGACCGAACTCGCCGAGGAGTGGCGGGAGAGACAGTCAGAATTGTTCGGGGATTAATCAACACCACACCAGCGGGTGCCGGGGTCTGAGCGCAGCGAAGGCCCCGCTTGCAGAAAGGTTGGGTGCCGGGGTCTTCTATGAAGACCTGTCGCCTGTCAAGTGATCGCGGATCGGT
>CBFGVX010000090.1:0-11577 GCA_965652425.1 uncultured bacterium
CACCCGGCGCGGCCGACGCGGGCCTGTGGAACTGGATCCTGGCTGCGTTGGCCGCTTCGATCGCGGGCGCATCCTCTGGGGCGGGCAGGGAGCCGATGTCGATCTGCTCACGCTCACCGAACGCCAGATGCGACAGATCCGCGGCAACGACATCGCCATGATCTTCCAGGAGCCGATGACCTCTCTGAACCCGGTCTACACCATCGGCGACCAGATCATCGAGGCGATCCTGCTCCACCAGAATGTCCGGGTCAACGAAGCGGTCGAGATCGCCGTCGAGGCGATGAACGATGTCGGCATCCCCGACCCCCGCGAGCGCATCAAGGCCTACCCCCACCAGTTCTCCGGCGGCATGCGCCAGCGCGTCATGATCGCCATGGCCCTCGCCTGCCAGCCCAAACTCTTGCTGGCCGACGAGCCGACCACCGCGCTCGATGTGACCATCCAGGCGCAGATCCTCGAACTGCTCCGAGAGCTTCAGCAGCAGCGCAACATGGCCATGATGCTCATCACCCACGATCTCGGAGTCGTTGCCGAGAACGCCGATGTTGTCTGCGTCATGTACGCCGGGCGCGTCGTGGAATACGCCAATGTCTTCGAGCTCTTCTCCAATCCGATGCACCCGTACACCCGTGGTCTGTTCGCGTCGATCCCGAAGATGCACGGCCGGCGCGATCGCCTGGTGACGATCACCGAGGTCACCGAGAATCCCAAGGAATTCGAAAAGCTTCCCGGCGCGACCGAAGGAGTTCGACCCTGGTGGCCCTGGCACAATCCGCCCAAGGACCTCAAAGCCAAGGACGAACCCGCCGGCGACTATTACCTCCAGGAAGTCAAACCCAACCACTGGGTCGGCGTGTGGAGAACCGAGGCCGTGTACAGCCACGAATCGAAGGCGCCCGATCTTTCCTACCGCATCGCGGATGATCCCGATCGGAAATAATCCGCGCCGAACGCCTGATCCAGAACCGAAGGGCAGACCATGCGTGCGTTGATCATCACCGACGCCGACACCGCCGCCCGCGAAGGCGTCATGCTCAGCCGGCTCGAGATCGGGCTGATCTCGCAGAGCGTACGCATCCTCTACGCCGAGCCCTCAGACGACCAGCTGCACCTCGACGCAGAGAGTCTCATCACGGGGCTGACCTATATCTCCGGCGGCTCGATCCTCACCCTGAAAGCTCGGGCCCGTCAGCTCGTCCGTCAAATCGACGAAGCGATCGGTTTTGACGACCCCACCACCTCCCGGCTCGATGTGGTCCACGCGATCGGGTCGGGTGCCTGGAACATGGCCCTGCACACCGCCGCGGCATCGGGCGCTCATCTCGCCATCGAAGTCACCTGCGCGAAAGATCTCGCCCGCGTGCCATCGTTCGAGAACCGTGCCGCTCGGGCGCTCGCCGATGAAGCCCGCCTGGCGTGGATAGCTCCGGGCGCGAGTGTCTCCGAGACTCTGCGAACCACATCGCGCAAGGCCATGGTCCTCAATGCATTCTGGGGCGCTCACGCATCCGAATCCCGGCACACCACAGCGCAGGAAACAAGAACCCCGGCCATCGCCGTTCTCACCAGTGGCCACCAGACCGCCCGGCTCGTGCCTCTTCTGGACGCCATCAAGCAGTACCAGCCCGCAGAGTCTGACCGGCTCCCCATGGTCTTTCTGGACGAACACGCCGTCAGCCGCACACACAACGCCGCGAAACACATCCGGCGGCTCGGACTCAACGATCGCCTGTCGATCGTCCCCTCACTCGAGCATAGCCGATCGCTCACGCTCTGCTGTGACCTCCTGATCCTGCCCGATGCCGACGGCCAGCATCGCTCGATCATTCTCGATGCCATGGCGCACGGCGTGCTCGTGCTCGCCGGTAAAGACCCTTTGCTCGCAGACCTGCTGAGACACAGGCAGACTGCATTACTGACCGATTCCATCGAATCTCAGGAATGGCTCACATTGCTTCAAACCGCCTTCAGCGACGATCCACAACTCGATGTGATTCGCGCCAGGGCTAGAGACCTGGTCCGAGGTGAACGCACCGCCTCAACTCAGGTGGATGCCATCGCCGCGATATACGACCGACTCTGCGGCGAGCCGTCCATTCCGTTCGCGGCGAGCACGAAGTAATTACCGCAAAAACAACCCAATTTCCCCACCTTGCCCATTCTTCCGCCAGGCAAGGGCTTTCCCATTGCCCGCTGGGTAGCCGCAACTGCTTTCTGTGCAATGATATAGGTGCAGAAACATCAATTGCAGATCGGACTGATCATGAAACTGAAGACAACGATCCCGATGGCGGCGCTCGCCTGCGCAACCGCGTTCGCTTCCACCTCGGTCGCGTCAAGCGATTCCTCGCAGCGCGGCTTCCTCAGCGACCGGTACCAGCCCCCGCTCATCCTCCTGCAGACCCCACGCCAGGGCGTGCTGCAGAACCCGCGACCGGACACCAGCGGCGTTCACGGCTACACGGCAGAATCGGGGGCGAACATGTTCGTCGGCAACTCGCCGCTCCCCTACGGCGCTTCGCTGGAGGCAGCACAGGATCTGGTCATTGTCCGACCTCGCGAGAATGTTCCCTACATCGCCATCAGCCCGTGGGAACCGATCACGGATCGGACCATCGACGAACTCAAACGCAACTACCCGTGGCTCCGGCGCACAGACTCCATCAAGCAGGATCTGCAGATGGCCCGTAATCAGTACCTCCGCGAGCGTGGATACATCGATAGCGTGCGCACCTTCCACAACCCTGCGGCACGCAAGGCAGAATCCGAAGAAACATCCCGGTCCGCTCAGACCTTCATGAACGCACCGGAGCAGAACGCGCCCGATGCCGAGCCCCAACTCGTCATCATCGAAAACGATTCTGAACAAAGCAGGCGGATCGCGACCGAACGGCTCAAACAGGACAGCGTGATCCGAGTTCGCACGAACAACGACGATCAGGACTAATCCGCCCGCTCCTCAGCCGCGGTAATGACACCGGCTGGTGCAGGTCTCGTGGACGACGATCTCCGCGAGCAGGTCGAGTTCCGGCTTGAGCCGATCCCAGATCCACTTCGCTAGAACCTCGCTCGTAGGGTTTTCCAGTCCCTCAATCTCGTTCAGGCAATAGTGGTCGAGCCGCTTCTCGATCGGCCCGATCAGTTTCTTGATGTCCGCGAAGTCGATGAGGTAGCCCCGGTCATCGGGGATCTCGCCGCGCACCACCACATCCACACGGAACGAGTGTCCGTGCATGCGGCGGCACTTATGCCCCTCCGGGAAACACGGCAGCCAGTGCGCCGCCTCGAAACCAAAGCTCTTGACCAGATCGACTTGCACTCGCGTCATACCCCTCGTGTCTGCGGGTCCCAGATGAATTTGTGAAGCTGCGTCTGCATCGTGACCGGCAATCCGTCTTCGAGAATCCACTCCGCCAGACGCCGCATCGAGAGACCTCGCTGCCCCATGATCTCGAGTCCCGCCGGCTGCTCGAACACCGCGCTCATCAGCACCGCGCAGACCCGCTCGGCGAGCCGGTGCTCCCGGATCTTCTCGCACGCCCACTCGTAATCCGCCCGGTCACAGATGACGAATTTCACTTCGTCGTGCGGCCTCAGCCGCTCAATGTTCGCCCAGTCGTTTCGCTCCACCTCGCCCGAACCGGGGGTCTTGATATCCATGATCCGGACGACCCGCGGATCACACTGCCCGCCGCCGTCGATGTCGCAGGCCCCGCTCGTCTCGATCGCCACGGTCTTGCCGAGCTCGCAAAGCCGGTGCATCAGGTCGTGCACCCTGGCCTGCAGCAGCGGCTCGCCGCCGGTGATCTCCACGAACGAGCAGGGATAAGAGCACACCTCCTCGATGATCGAATCGATCGAGCGCGTCACGCCCTCCTTGAACGCGTACTCGGTATCGCAGAACGAGCAGCGCAGGTGACACCCCGTCAGGCGCACGAACACGCAGGGCTGCCCCGCGCGGGTGCTTTCGCCCTGGATGGAGTAGAAAATCTCGTTGATACGCAGCGTGTCGGCCATCGGGGAGGCCAGTATAGCCGCCCCCGTCACCGGCCTGAACCGCTCAGGACGAGGCCTCTGCGAGCTTCTGGCGCAGGTGGTCCAGCCGGGCATCCCCATTCGGGTGACCGAGCATCCTCGCCCTTTGAGCAAACTCCACCGCCTGCTCAAGCCGGCCCGCCGCGTCCAGCGCATCCGCCGCCATCATCGCGATCTCACGATTGTCGGGCGAGGCCTGCGCCGCCCGCGTCGCGAAGTCCGCCGCCTTATCCCTCTGATCCAACGCCTGCAGGGTCAGAATGACATCCCGAAGCACGGGCGCGTTTGTAAGCCGCGTGTACTCATCGATCGAGGTCAGAACCGTCAGCGACTCTTCGAGCCGCCCGAGCCGGCGCAGCAGACGCGATTCGGTCACCCGATACGCGAACTGATCGGGGTCCAGCTCCTTGGCCTTGCGGGCGAACTCCAGCCCCTTCTCCGAACCGCCCTCGCTCAGATCCATCTCGGCGAGCATCCCATAGATCTGGGGCTGAGAATCGTCGTTCCGCAGAGCGATCAGCAGGGTCGCCCGGGCATCCGCAATCTCCCCCTCCTTGAATTGGAGCGCCCCCAGGAACCGGAAATATCGGATATCCGGGCGATCGCTCATGGCGATGGCCTTTCGGGTTTCGGCGATGGCATCCCCCACCAGCCCCGCCTGATTGGCGTAACTCGCGGCGAGATACCGCAGTTCCGGATCCTCCGGGCCGATCTTGTAGGCCATCTTGATCTCTTCGTACGCCTCAACCGGGCGTTCCTGCATCATCCGGAGTTCGGCATTGAGGATCCGCAGTTCCTGATTGTTGGGCAATTGGCGCAGAGCGCTCGCGAGGATCGTGTCCGCCGACTCGAATTCGCCCTTGTTGATGTAGGTTTCGACGGCGACACGCGTCCGCTCCAGATTCCGTTCGAGTTCCGCACCCGAGAGCTCGAGCCCGGTGGACTCGGCTTCTGGCTTTTCGGTGGCGATCTGGATCGCGAAATACCCCATGCCCGCGACGATCAGCACCGCGGGGATGAGGACGAGCAGCGCCTTCGCCACCGTCCCCCGTCTGACTGGGCCTGGGGACCGTCCTGCCGCCGATTTCCGCTCTGGTGCTGACTGCATACCCAAGCATATCGGCTCCGATACACTGACAGCCATACCGAAACCGAAACTGTCCCGATGCCACCAGCGGAGCCCGCTTTGTCCTCGACCGCCCCCGCCCAATCCGACACCATCTCCGAACTCCCACGCAAGTATGTGCCTTCGGAGCACGAGCCGGTCGTCCGCGAGCGCTGGGACCGGTCAGGGGCCTTCCACGCCGACCCCAAGGCCGTGCTCGCAGGCGAGGGCAAGCCCTACTGCATCCTCATCCCGCCGCCGAATGTGACCGCCCGCTTGCACCTCGGCCACGCCCTGAACAACACCCTGCAGGACATCCTCGTCCGGGCCCACCGGATGAAGGGCTACCAGACCCTCTGGATGCCCGGCACCGACCACGCCGGCATCGCCACCCAGACCGTGGTGGACAAGCGCCTGCAGGCCGAGGGCCAGCCCTCGCTCAAGGACTACAAGCTCCGCGAGGCCACGGGCGAACCCGGCCGCGAGGAGTTCATCGCCAAAGTGCAGGAGTGGAAGGACGAGTACGAAGCCGTCATCACCGATCAACTCAAGATGATGGGCTGCTCCTGCGACTGGGATCGCCAGCGCTTCACGATGGACGACATCTGCGCGAGAGCGGTCCGCGAGGCCTTCTTCCACCTCTTCAAAGACGGCCTCATCTATCGGGGCAAGCGCCTCGTCAACTGGGACCCCGTCTCCCAGACCGCGCTCTCCGACGACGAAGTCGAGATGCACGAGGTCGACGGCAACTTCTACTACCTGCACTACCCGCTGGTGGACGACCGCGGCGCGTACATCACTGTGGACGCCCTGCGCGATCGCGGCTACCCCGCCGCACACCTGCCCGAACCGGTCACGCTCGACGGTACCGACAACATCGCCTGCATCACCGTGGCCACCACCCGCCCCGAGACCTACTTCGGCGACACCGGCGTGGCGATCAATCCGAAAGACCCGCGTGCCGCGGCTCTCCGAGGCCTGAAGGTCAAGCTGCCCTTGGTCGGTCGCATCATCCCGATCGTCGAAGACGACTATGTGGTCATGCCCGACTTCATCACCGGCGAGAACTCCGGCGACCCCAAGGCCCAGATGGCCACCGGCTTCCTGAAGGTCACCCCCGCCCACGACCCCAACGACTGGGAAATCGGCCAGCGCCACGGCCTCGAAGTCATCAATGTCATGGCCCCCGACGCGAGCATCTCTGCCTCCCACGGCTGGACCGACTTCGGCGATGCGCAGGGCTTCATCGGCCTGTCGCGCGAGGATGCGCGGATCGAGGTGAAGAAGCGCTTCAAGCCCCTCGGCCTGCTCGGCGAGGTCAAACCCTACAAGCACAGCGTGGGGCATAGTTACCGCTCGCACGCCGCGATCGAGCCGTACCTCTCGGACCAGTGGTACTGCAAGGTGACCGATGAGAAGCTGCGCGGCTGGGCAAACGATGCGCTGGTGGCGGAGCAGCGGAGTGCTGGTTCTTTAGGTGGCACCGGTCTCCGACCGGTGCATAAGCGGCTGAACCCCGAGAAAATGCCGCTCATCACCCCCGCCGGCTTCATCCCTCGGGATCCCTACCCGCCGAAAGAGCCATCTCCCAGTGACCTGATGGGATCTATCCGAAACCTACCCCACCTTGAGCTGGACGGTGCTACCTACTTCGTCACTTGGAGAACACATGAGAGCGAACTGAACGGTGACGCGAGAGCGATTGTTCTCGCGTCGCTTTCTCACTGGCACGGCGAACGCGTGCAGGTGTATGCCGCGTGCGTGATGCCGGATCATATTCATGCAATTGTTCGACCGTTGGAGCCTCACTCACTCGGCGACTGGGTGGCGAGCGTCAAGAAGCACTCGGCGCTTCAAGTCAACCGCTCGAGAGGCGTTTCGGGGTCACTCTGGCAAGATGAACGGTTCGATCACATTGTGCGAGATGCCGTGTGGTTTCGTGAGTTCCTGAAGTATATTTTGCAAAACCCTGTTGAGGTAGGATTGGCTGAGCGGGCATCGGACTACCCCTACACGGTCGTGCAAGCTGATCTTGCACAGCGGCTTGTTGGAGAAGAGCACCGGTCGGAGACCGGTGCCACCGAAGAAAAGACCGGCAGCGGCACCCTCCGCTTCTACCCAGACCGCTACGCCAAGACCTACGAAACCTGGCACGACAACCTACGCGACTGGTGCATCAGCCGCCAGCTCTGGTGGGGGCACCGGATCCCGGTGTGGTCGATTGATCTCACTGCTAAGTGGGCTGACTGGTTCGATGCTAAGATGCTCGCCAAAGTTAAAGAGTGGGAAGATCATGGATGTGTCGCCACATCTGGTAGAACGCTCAGAGAAGGTGCTGCCGTTGAAGATCGTTTTTTCGTGTGCGTTGCACCGGGTCATCCCGAGATTGAGCACGAGTTAACTGCCGCAGGGCTCACCCAAGACCCCGATGTTCTCGACACCTGGTTCTCCTCCGCACTCTGGCCGCTGTCGACGCTCGGCTGGCCCGACCCCGAGCAGTCCGACGGCACGCGCGACCTGCTCGACGCGTTCAACCCGACCTCCGTCCTCTGCACCGCCCGCGAAATCATCACCCTCTGGGTCTCGCGCATGGTCATGTTCAACCGGTACTTCCTCTCGCCCGACGGAGGCCAGTCCCCCGGCCAGCTCCCCTTCTCCGATGTGTTCATCCACGCGATGATCCAGGACGGCGAGGGCCGCAAGATGAGCAAGTCCCTCGGCAACGGCGTGGACCCGCTCGACATCATCGACTCCCACGGCTCCGATGCCCTGCGCTTCACGCTCGCCAACATGGCGACGAACACGCAGGATGTCCGCATGCCCGTGGAGCTCGACCCCTCCACCGGCAAGAACACCTCGCCGAAGTTCGACCTCGGGCGCAACTTCGTCACCAAGCTCTTCAACGCCACCAAGTTCGCGCTGATGAACATCGACGAGGCGACCGCCACCTCCACCGATCAGGTCAAGCCCTCAGCCCTTTCCGCCACCGACCGCTGGATGCTCAGCCGCCTGCGCACCACCGTCGACCGCTGCGAATCGGCCCTCGCCAACTACACCTTCAGCGAGTACGCCAGCGCGCTCTACGACATCCTCTGGCGCGACTACTGCGACTGGTACCTCGAGGCCGTCAAGCCGACCGTCAAGACCAACCCGACGCAGCAGGCCGTCCTCATCAACGCCCTCGACGCGATCGTCCGCCTGCTCCACCCGGTCTGCCCGTTCGTCACCGAGACGCTGCACCCGCACATCCAGCGTGCCCGCGCCCGCGTCGGCGAGGTCCCCGGCATCGAGCTCGGCGAGGCCGAAGACCTCCTCTGCACCACGCCGTGGCCCGACATCGCATCCGACCTCCGCAACGACGACGCCGAAGCCGCCTTCGAGTACCTCCGAGGCCTGACCGAATCCGTACGCCAGGTCCGCGCACAGAACAAGATCGGGTTCAAGACACCCGTCACGCTCCACGCTCCCGCCGCGGTCCTCGATCGCATCAAGGCCGGCTCCGGCCTCGTCGAGACGCTCTCCAACTCCACCCCCACCGCGGACGGCCCGCCCGCCGGCGCGGTGCCTTTCACCTACGAGGCCCAAGAGTTCTTCGTCTCCGGCTTCGCGGGCGAATCCGGCGTCGACGCCGAGTCCGCCAAAGCCCAACTCGAAGAATCGAAAGCCAAGCTCGCCAAGGACATCGCCGCGCTCGAGGGACGCCTCGCCAACAAGGGCTACACCGACAAGGCACCCGCCCACCTCGTCGAGGAGACCCGCAACCAACTCGCGCAGAAGCAGGCCGAACTCGCCGCCGTCATCAGGCGACTGGGCGAGATCTCATGATATTCCGCCCCATCGCCACGCTCACCGCCGCCATCGCCGCGGCTGCGCTTCTCTCCTGCTCCGGCTCAGGTTCCGGATCCGGCAGCCGCGCGGTGCAGCAGCAGACCGCCCTCGGAGCCGTCGCCGTCACCGAGGGCGTCCTCGGGCGCGAGCCCTGGCAGTTCGGCGATGCCGGCGGCGAGATCATCCGCACCCGCAACTACCGCATCTACACCACCGAGACCAACCGGGTGCTCGCCGACCGCCTCACCGGATTCACCGAACACGCGCTCGCGCACTACCGCACCGCCATCATCACGCTCCCCGAGCCGCCCCAGCGCCTCGACACCTACCTGATGGACAACCGGGCGCAGTACGAATCGCTGACCCGCCGCCTGCTCCCCGATCAGGCAGACACCATCCTCAAGATCATGCGCGGCGGCTTCGCATCCCGAGGCATCGGTGTCTACTACGACATCGGCCTCTACGACACGCTCGCCATCGCCGCCCACGAGGGCTGGCACCAGTACATCCAGCGCACCTTCGTGAACCCGCTGCCGGTGTACCTGGATGAAGGCCTCGCCACCTACATGGAAGGCCACTCGTGGATCACCGGCCCCCGTGTCACCACGCCGATCTTCCGGCCGTGGGGCAACATCGAGCGCTACGACCAGCTCCGCTCGGCGGTCATCAACGGTCGCACCGTCTCCCTGCACGCGCTCACCAACAACCGTCCCCAGGAACTCATCGTGACCGTCGGCGACGGGGCGCTCGACTACTACGCGCAGGTCTGGGCGCTCGCGCACTTCCTGAACTCCCCCGAGCACCGCGCCTCGCTCGGGTTGCTGCTGCAGGACGCCGCCAGCGGCAGACTGCGGAGCCGGCTCGTCGAACGCTACGGACGGCGCGAGGCCATGGCCCTGCTCGGGCGGCGTATCGGTTCGGAAGTGCTCGAGCTGTACTTCATGGAAGACCTCGACGAACTCGATCGCCAGTATCAGCAGTTTATGGCCGAACTCGCCGCCGTCGGCTCGCGCGACGCCATCGCCGCGGGCCGTTCGCCGTTTGATGATTGAGGGTGGGGCAGGCATCCTGCTTGCCTCTTGTGTTCAATGAGGCACAGGGCAGGCAGGATGCCTGCCCCACCCTTCAAAACAAACCAACCATCTCCCCCGCGATGACCAGTGCCAGCACCGGGCCGGCTGTATACCCCAGCCCGATCATGCCCTCGTGCTTGCCGCCGCTCTCGACCGCTGCCGGCCCCGCCTCCATCGCGTAGTACAACGCCGCGGCGTACACCGCGCCGATCCCCGCGCCCAGAAACGCCAGACCGATCCCCATCCACAGCAGCCCGTTGAAGTTGTTGGACATGTCCGCCGCGACCGGCGACAGCGCACACGCAGCGAACCCCGCCAGCATCAGCCCGCAGGCCCACCACACCGTGCGCCAGCGCCCGTGCCAGCCGTGCCAGCGCTCCATCAGGATGAACATGCCCAGACGCGTCGCCATCCAGATCGAGGCGAACGGCGTTTTCTGCCCCTCCGTCAGGCCCATCTCGCCCAGCAAGTGAGGCAGCAGCGGCGTCAGCGCCGAGTGCAACGCGTAACTGCCCAGCAGCGAAACCCGGAACACACGCAGCAACTTGATCGCGCGCTGCGGATCGATCTCCTGCTCATCCGGCAGTGACTCCACATGAGGCGCGGGCTCGCGCGGGAACCACGCCAGCAGCCCCGCCGTTAAGAACATCGCGATGCCCAGCAGACCGAGGATCAGCCGCGGCTGCGTCTCCATGAACACCGCCATCCCCCACATCGCCACCACGATCGCCGACGCCCAGACGATGTTGAACCGCCCCGTGATCGAACGCATGGCTTTGCCCTTGCGCCCGCCCGACAGGTACGCCTCGACCAGCGGCCACATCAGCCCCTGCAGCGTGATGAACACCCCCGCGAACACCCAGATCGCCCACTCGGCCGGCGTCAGCGCGGGAACCATCGAAGCGGCCCCCATGCCGATGCACACCGCCGCGAGGACGGCCCGGCGCGACAGCCCCGGCTTCGCATCGATCAGCCGCGTCACCAGCGGCCCCGCCACGAGCGCCGAGATCGCGTAGATCAGCCCCAGACCGGCCCCGAGGATCAGGTTGCTCCGCTCGCCGAAGCCGTACGCCGACTCGGTGATGAAGAACACCCCGCTCCACCCCACCGCCGTGCCGATGCTCCCCAGCCAGGTGACCGCCAGCACCGCCCACGCGGGCGCGACGCCGCGTTGCACTGACGACCCGCTGTGACCGCTGTGACCGCTCGCTGGCTTCAATCGCTCGCTCCTGCTCTGCAATCCGGCTCAGCGCGGCAGGATACCGCCCCGAACACGGCTCAGCGTTGCCTCGGGGCACCAAACGGCGTATCCTCTCCCCGGAGACGCGCCCGTAGCTCAATT
Source organism: uncultured bacterium (assembly GCA_965652425.1). Classification (GTDB taxonomy): domain Bacteria; phylum Planctomycetota; class Phycisphaerae; order Phycisphaerales; family UBA1924; genus JANSXG01. The sequence continues at coordinate 11,387 of CBFGVX010000090.1, forward strand.
GGATAGAGCGCTGCCCTCCGAAGGCAGAGGTTGCAGGTTCGACCCCCGCCGGGCGTATTGACAAACGAAAGCGACCCCACCGGAAGGTGGGGTCGCGTCGGTTTTGGAGATGGCGGGGTTCTCAGTCGAGTTCCCCGCGTTCTCGAGCGGCTTCGATCTCACGATCCCTCAGCAGAAAGTATTCCCGGTAC
>CBFGVX010000091.1:0-10844 GCA_965652425.1 uncultured bacterium
GTGGCATGGGCGTTCCTCCACGATCAATGTAGACCGGTCTCGCAGGATGTCGAGAAAAATCCCGGATTTCACATCCGTTCCGGTGCGGCGATGCCCAGGCAGTTCAGCCCGTCGCGCAGCACGCGCCCGGTCAGACTGGCCAGACGAAGACGCGAATCGCGGAGCTGGTCCGAGTCGGCCTTGAGCACCGGGCAGGCCGTGAAGAACGAGCTGAACGAGGTCGCGAGGTCGAACAGGTAGCCGCAGAGCCGGTGCGGCTCGCAGGTCTCGGCGGCGCTGCGCACCACGCCCGGATACTTGAGCAGCTCGAGCGCGAGGGCTTTCTCCTCGGGCTGCTCGATGACCAGCGGCGCCTCGGCGATGTGGGCTTCGCGGATGCCGTGCTCCTTCTCGGCCTTGCGCAGGATCGAGCGCACGCGGACCTGCGCGTACTGCAGGTACGGCCCGGTGTTGCCCTCGAAGGCGAGCATGCGGTCGAAGCTGAACACATAATCCTTAATGCGGTCGCTGGACAGGTCGGCGTACTTGATCGCGCCGATGCCGACCGCCTCGGCGACTTCGCGCCGCTCGTCCTCGCTCAGCGACGGGTTCTTCTCGGCGACGGCCTTCTCGGCGCGGGCGATGGCCTCGTCGAGCAGGTCGCTGAGGCGGACATTCTCGCCCGAGCGCGTCTTGAACGGCCGGTTGTCCTCACCGAGCACCGTGCCGAACGCGGCGTGGAACAGCTCGGCCTCGCCCTCGCCCCGGATCAGCTTGGTGTAGCCGGCCTTCTTCGCCGCGGCGAAGACCTGCTTGAAGTGCAGGCCCTGGCGCGAGTCCACGGCGTAGATCACGCGATCGGCGCCGAGCTTGCGCACGCGACGGCGGATCGCCGCCATGTCGGTTGTTGCGTAGAGGTAGCCGCCATCGCTCTTGCGGATGAGGCACGGCTCCTTGATGCCGGTGGTGTCCTCGATGCGCACAATGAGCGCGCCGTTGGATTCCTCGGCGACGCCCCGCGACTCGAGGTCGTGCACGATGTCACTCAGGTCGTCGCGGTAGGTGCTCTCGCCCGCGGTGGCCTCGTCGGTGACATTCGCCTGCAGTTTGCGGCAGTTGCGGAAGCAGTCCTCGAGCGTGATGTGGCAGATCTGGCGCCAGACCGACATGTACGCCGGGTCGCCCGCCTGCAGCGCGACCAGGCCTTTCTTCGCGCGCGCCAGCGCGGCCTCCGCGCCGGCGACCTGCTCTTCGAGCTCTGCGCGGGCCTTCGGTCCCAGCCCGAACTTCTCGACCGCCGATAGGCCCCGCCGATCGGGGGCGCACTCGGCCTGGGCCGAGCGGTAGTAGTGCTCAAGGTTGGCGACGGTGAGGTCCTGCGGATCGATGGTGCCGGCGTCGATGCCGTCCTTGATCGCCGTGGTGACCATGGCGATGGGCAGGCCCCAGTCGCCGAAGTGGTTCTGGCGGATGACCTCGTGCCCGAGCCGTTCGTTGAGGCGGGCGAGCGCATCGCCGATGACGGTGGCGCGGAGGTGGCCGACATGCATCTGCTTGGCGAGGTTCACGCCGCAGAGATCGACGACGACGGTCTGCTTGCGGAAGTCGGTGTTCGGATCGTCGGCGGGCTCGATGCCGAGCTCGGGGCTGTCCATCTGCGCGATGGCCGCGCTGAGGGCTGCCGGCTTCAGCGTGATGTTGATGAAGCCGGGTCCGGCGATCTCGGGCTCTTCGGCGATGTCGGCGATGTCGAGGTGCTCAAGGATCGCTTGGGCGACCTCGCGAGGCGGCTTGCCCACTCGCTTGGCCAGCCCCATCGCGCCGTTGGCCTGAAAATCCCCGAATTTCGGGTTCTTCGAGGGCGAAAGCAGGGCGGTAGCGCCCTCGGGCAGGTCGTCACCGAAGGCCGCCTTCATGGCGGCGTCGAAGCGGTCGTTGAGAATGGCGGTCGGGTCGGCGGTCATGGCGGGGAGTGTACCGATTCAGAGTCGTGGAACGAATGAAAAGGGCCGCCCGCGAGGGACGGCCCGACCTGCTCGAACTGCAATACGCGCTCAGAGCTTCAGATCGCCAAGCCCCATGCCCAGCCCGTCGCCGAGGCCGGCCTTGAGCTGCTTGCCGTGCTGCTTCTTGGCCTTCTCGCGCAGGCGCCGGAGTTCCGGGGTTTCCTTGAGGATTTCCTCGGGTGAGCGGTCATCCCGCTCGCCGCGGCCACGGCCGCCCTTGCCGCCGCGTCCGCCGCCGCCACCGGCCTGAGCCGGGCGGTCCTGGGCCTGCTTGACGGAGAGGGAGATTTTCCGCTGATCGCCGTCGATCTTGAGGATCTTCATCGGGACGATCTGGTTGGGCTGCACGGCGTCGGAGACCTTGGCGATGCGCTTCCAGTCGAGTTCGGAGATGTGGACGAGGCCCTCAACGCCGGGGGCGATCTCGGCGAAGGCACCGAACTCGAGCAGCTTGGTGATGCGTCCCTGGACGATGTCGCCTTCCTTCATCTCGCTGAGGCCGACATCGAAGGGGTCGTCCTGGAGCTGCTTCATGCCCAGACTGTGGCGGCCCTTCTCCCAATCCAGCTTGAGGATCTGGACGCGGACGGTCTCGCCTTCCTTGACATGGTCCTCGACCTTGCGGGCCCGCTCGTGGGTGAGGTCGGAGATGTGCACGAGGCCGTCCACGCCGCCGATGTCGACGAACGCGCCGAAGGGCATGATGCTCTTGACCACGCCCTCGACTGTTTGGCCTTCCTGCAGCTTGGATTTCAGCTCCTCGGCGGCTTTCTTCTGCTCGGCGGCGAGGACTTCGCGACGGCTCAGAGTGATGTTGCCCTTGCCCGAACGGTCGACCTTGATGACCTTGCAGGCCATTTTTTCGCCGTGGAAGATCGAAAGGTCTTCGATGCGCCGGGTGTCGACATGGCTGGCGGGGATGAAGGCGCGGTGGTTGGCGACCTCCATTTCGAGGCCGCCCTTGTTCGAGCCGGTGCACTTGGCGTCGACGATCTGGCCGGGCTGGAGCAGTTCCCACTCGGCCTTCTGGACCACGCCGGGGCGGGAGCAGATGTAAAGGGATTCCTTCGCCTCGTAGCGATCCACGGCGACCTTGATGGTGTCCCCGGGTTTGGGGAGGTCCGCCGCGTCGGTGCCGTCCTTCTCGCGGTACTGGATCCGGGGGACCACACCGAGCGATTTCGGGCCGAATTCGACGAAAATGTCCTCGGGGCCGACGGAAACGACTACGCCCTCGCGGAATTCACGCCCGGATTCGACCACACGCGGGCCACGAACCTTGGCGGGTCCGGATGGCGTGATGGCCGCCTTTTCCTGTTCTGAAGAGGGAGATGATGAGCCGGAATCGCCCGTGGCGGCCTGCATCGCGGCGTCGGCGGCATCGTTCATCGACTGGCTGAGCTCGACGGGCTCCAGGTCCGGCTTTTCTTCCAGTTTGGACTGGGGGTTCTGCTCGGGTGCAGCGGTCTGAGCGTGGTCGCTGGCCGGTTGCTGGGCCGAGGCCTCGGGGGCGGCCGGTTTGCTGGTGGCCTCAGCGGGGGTCTCGGGCGTGGTCTGGTCCGTCGGTTTGGTGTCGTTCATGCGTGCTTACCCGGCGAGGAACGCAGGGTCTCTGGGATTCATGCGTCCGCAGCCCGGACGCGGGGCACCGGGTAACCCGGTCGATGGAGTCGCAGTGCCGCACGAGGGTGCTGCGGACTGTGTGTGCACTTCGATGTCTGAGGCGTGCCGGCGCCCACACGCCAGCGAAGTCCAGTGTACCCGCGGATGAGCGCGTGTCGCTGGCCTGTCGGTGTGAAATCCAAAAAGGTGAGCGGTGGGTTGCACGGATGCCGGGGTCGCCTCGAACCGTGCGGGCGAGCGTGCGTATAGGTTCGAGGCCTGACCGGTTTTGGCGGGCCGACCGGGTATCTGTGCGGATGGTCGGATTGCCGTTAGGATGGCCCGACCGCCGTGCCTGCTTTGGGGTACGAGCGTGCTTTTCATCGACTCAACGAGGACCGGGTATGCCGTCATCGAATGTGTCCTGGGGTATCGACATCGGCTCTGCGGGCGTGAAAGCGCTCAAGCTGGAGCGCGATGGGGATTCCGTCCGGGTGACCGACTTTGTGGTGGTGCCTCATAAGAAGGTGCTCTCGACACCGGACATCGACCCCAACGAGGCGGTTCGCCTGTCGCTGGGCACCCTGATGGGTCAGTACGGCGAGGACATGCGGGGCGCGAACATCGTGGCTTCCGTGGCCGGCAACACCGCGTTTGCGCGGTTCGCCAAGCTGCCACCGGTCGAGCCGAAGAATGTCGAGAATGTCGTCAAGTTCGAGGCGGCCCAGCAGATCCCCTTCCCCATCGAGGATGTGGAGTGGGACTACCAGCTGTTCTCCAGCGACGATTCGCCCGAGGTCGAGGTCGGCATCTTCGCGATGACGCGCGAGAAGGTGCAGGAGAAGCTCGCCCTGTGGGGCGATGCCGGGCTTTCGCCCAGCGCGATCACCATCTCGCCGATCGCGGCGTTCAACGCCATCGCCTACGACCTGAGCTTCACACCGGAGACTTCGGGCACGATCATCCTCGACATCGGCACGGTGTCCAGCGACCTGATCATCACCGAGCGCGGGCGCGTGTGGGTGCGGACCTTCCCGCTCGGCGGGCACAACTTCACCGAGGCCATCGCCGAGAAGTTCCAGCTCAGCTACAGCAAGGCCGAGAAGCTCAAGGCCGAGGCGGACAGCTCCAAATACAAGAAGCATGTGTTCCAGGCGCTCAAGCCGGTCCTCAGCGATCTCGTGCAGGATGTGCAGCGGTCGATCAGCTACTACCAGGACACGCACCCGGACGCGAAGCTCGAGCGGCTGATCGGCATCGGCTCGACCTTCAAGCTGTTCGCGCTGCGCAAGCTGCTGTCGCAGCAGCTCGGGATCGAAGTGTTCCGCTTCGAGCGGTTCAAGCAGATCAGCGTGGACGGGGCCGGAGCCGCGGACTTCGAGGCGGCATCGATCAACCTCGTGACGGCCTACGGGCTCGCGCTGCAGGGGCTTGGCATGACGCCGATCTCGGCGAACCTGATGCCGACGGCGGTGCTCCGCGAGTCGACCTGGAAGCGCAAGACGCCGTACTTCGTGACCGCCGCGGCGATTTTGCTGGCGGCCGGCGGTGTTTCGTTCCTGCGTCCGTTCATGCAGAACGCCGGTCTGGCGAGCGCCTCGGAGAACCCGCGCGTGCGTGAGGCGATCCGCCTCGGCAGCCAGCAGAAGAGCGCGTGGGATCAGGTTCGCGCCGAGACCGAACTCAAGACAACGCCGATCAACTTCGCGCAGCTCGTGGACAATCGCGGGCTGCACACGCTGGTGAACGAGGACATCGCTCGGATGCTCGCCTCGGCCCAGGGCGTGGCGAATTCCAGCGATCCGACTCAGGGATTCATCGTTTCATCGCTGTCCACGGACTACATCGCTCCGGGTCAGCCGCTGACCTTGCCGACGCTGCAGCGTGACGGCGGTGGTGGAGGCGGAGGCGCCGGTGGTGGCGGTTTCGGCGGCGGATTCGGTGGCGGTGGTGGCGGTGGGGGCGGAGGCGGCGGAGGGGGGAGCCCTCAAGCCGGCGATGGTCCGGTGGCCGGAGAATTCGGCGCTGTCCGGGTCAACATCACCATCGAAACACAGAACCAGGGCGGCCTGCCGTACTTCGATCGCAGCATCCTGGCCTGGCTCCGTGCCAACGCCGAGCGACCCGAGGTCCCGTTCACCATCGCGGCCTGGCACAACGCCGACGAAGTCAGCCGGTCCACGCGGACTCCTGAACAGCCCGCTCCGGTCCCCGGAACGCCGGGCGGCGACGGTGGCGGCGGGGGATCCGGCGGTGGCGGTGTCGGCGGAGGTGGCTTCGGCGGTGGAGGTGGTGTCGGTGGCGGCGGCTTCGGTGGCGGTGGAAGCCCCACCGGGGGTGGTGCCGGAGGCGGAAGCGGTGGCGGCGCTGGTGGCGGTGGCGACCGGCCCCGTGATGACGGCGGCATGGCTCCTCTGCCCGCACCTCGTCAGCGCTACAGCGGCGAAGGCCAGGTCAGTTCCTACACCTTCAGTTGGATATTGAATCTCAAGGACCGCCGCGCCGGCGCGACCAATCAGGACCAGACGGAGGAACAGCCCTCCGATGACATGGCCAACGGCGATGCTCCGCAGCAGCCCGCCCGCCCGGAGGGAGTCTGACCCATGGACTTTGTCAAGAAGAATCTGCTTTCGATTATTGCTCTGGCCGTCGGGCTGATCGCGTTGGTCGCGGGCTGGATCATCAGCAGCGGCATGGCGGCCGACCAGATCGAGGAAGTCCGCCAGGACGCTGTGCAGGCCGCCAACCAGGTGAACCAGCAGCAGGTGGATTACGAACTGCCCGCGCTGCGTCCCGGCGAAGAGGCGTGGAGCATGACCCGCGTCACGCCCAACAGCCGTCTCACGGAGGTGGTTGGCGAGCGGCGTACCGCCTTGGCTCAGCAAAGCGAGCGGGTTCGTGAAGCCGCGATCGAGCACAACCGCTCCGGCAAGGCCGTGCTCGTTGAAGGACTGTTCCCGGTTCCCGAAGATGAACAGTCGCAGCGCATCAGTCTTTCGGCCCAGATGGTCGAGGCCTGGCCCGAGGCCCACGAACAGCTTCTGGAAGAAGTCGGCGCCGGCGGCCCGATCGATCCCGCTCAGATGGCCTCGCGCCTGGCCACCGAGCGCCAGCGGATCGTCGAGCAGATCCTTGGTTCCCGAGCCAATCAGCAGCTCTCCGCCGAAGAGCAGCAGCAGATTTCCGAGGAACTCACCTCGATGCGCCTGGGCCTGCTCAAGTCCCATGCCGATTCGCTCACGGTCTTCGCCGACCGCAGCGCGTTCCCCAAGCTTTCGGAGGTTCCCGCCGACGGCCTCGTCACCGCCGATCGCTACCAGACGCTGTTCTGGGACTGGCAGCACGCGCTCTGGGTCCACACCGACATCATGCACGCAGTGCGCGAGGCCAATTCCGGCTCGGGCGGCGTGTCGGCGGCGCCGATCAAGCGCGTCTTCACCATCACCCTCTCTCCCGCGTACAACCAGACGGTGACCACCGGCGACCTCAGCCAGCCGATCCCCGAGGACTACACGGCATCCTTCACCGGGCGCGTCGGGGGCAACCCGCTCTACGACATCCGCCTCGCCACCGTCGATGCGATCATCGACATCTCCCGGCTGGCGGAGATCGAGAACGCTCTGGCTTCCACGAACTTCATGACCCTGATCGATCTCGATTACACGCAGATCAATCCCGATCAGGATCTCGCGTCCGGGTACTTCTACGGCGATCAATCGCTGGTCCGTGCCCAGATGCGCATCGAGACGGTGTGGCTGCGATCCTGGATCGAGCCGTACCTCCCGCCGCGCGTTCGCGAGGCAATGGGCCTCCCCGAATTGACAACTGACAACACCGACGATGGCACCGAAGATCAGTTCTGATCCGGTCTGATCTCACGAGGAGCATCGATGAAAAGCAAAGGCGTAAGCGTTATCGAGAACTCGATCGAGAAGATCGTCCTGGCCGTCGCGCTGGTGATCTTCCTCGCCGTGTTCGCGGTTCAGTTCCTGGCCTCACCGACGGTCGACCTTCCCGGCAGCATGGGCACCGTGCCCCTCGAGCAGGCCGAACAGTCGATCGCGGATGCCGCGAACATCAAGATCAACCAGCTCGAAAGCGTCGGCGGGACCGACAACATCCCTCAGCCGGTCAACATCAGCCAGGAGCTGATCGCGGCGTTCAACAACGCGGTCGACCGGCCCGTCCAGCTCGCCGCGCTCGTGCCGTCCTGGCCCTCGATCGGTGATATCAGCTCGGATGTCGCACCGATCGGCCCCACCGGCGACGCGATCTACGCGATGCCAACCCCCGTCGCGCCATCAAAGCCGATCGCGGCGGTCACCATGGGCACGGTCGATCCCAGCGTCCCGCTTCTCTACCCCGAAGTCGCCGACCTTCTCCCCGAACAGCAGCCGATGGACAAAGCCATCGTCACCGCACAGGTGGAGTGGGACGCCGCGGCGAACCGACTCCGCATGGGTGCTCAGTCCGACGGTGACTCGGTGATGCTGCCGCAGGATTGGCGCAACGCCATGGAAATCTGGGATATCGAACTGGTCCGTCGCGAGATGGGCAGCGATGGGAGCTGGGGCGGCGTGACCGTGGTCCCGCCGATGCCCGGCCGCGCTTCGCTCCGCGACCGACTGGCCGGAGCCACGCCTCCGGATATCGCGTCCCTCCAATCCGAGGAGCAGAACCTGCGCGCGGGCATCCGCCAGCCGCGGATGTACAACCTGATCGCCGGTGACTTCTGGATGGCCCCCGCCCTGATCAAGCAGGAGCAGGAGATGCAGCGTCCGGCCGAGGTCGATCGTCTGCTCCGTCAGGTCCGCAGCATCCGCTCCGAGATCGCCAGTCTCCAGCGTCGTTTGGACAATCTCGGCGGCGGTGGTGGTGTCGGATCGATCTTCCTTCCCCCGGCGGATCACCTCTTCGATCTGGATTCCATCGATCCGCAGCACATCCGTTGGCCCGACTTCGCCGATACCGCCCGAGCCCAGATGGGCGGCGGCGGCAGCGGTGGGGGTGGCGGCGGAGGCGGCGATCGGCCCCGAGAAGATCCCAGCGAAGCCCAACGCCGTGCGCTCCAGGAGCGACTCGATCGCCTGCAGGGTCAGCTCGATCGCGCGATCGAACGGCTCGAAGCCCTCGGATACGACGCCGATGGCAACCTCATCGGAGAAGAAGGCGGCGAGGAAGCCGACTTCGGCGCGAGCGCCAACCTGTCGGCAACCGCTTCTGCGACCCAATCCATCTCCATCTGGGCGCACGACCTCACCGTCGAACCCGGCAAGACCTACCAGTACGCGGTCCGCTTGAAGCTCCGCAACCCCCTCTTCGGGCAGGCCAGCTCCGTCGCGGAGTCGCAGCAGCAACTCGCCAGCCAGCCCGTCGTCGACAGCGAAATGAGCGAGTGGTCCGAGCCGGTCTTCGTGCCGAACCTCAGCGAATACTTCGTCGTCAACGCCTCGGACAGCGCGCCGGGGCTGACCATGGGGACGGGGCCGACCGCTACGGTCGAAACATACCGCTATTTCTACGGTACCTGGCGACGCGGCTCGATCCGCCTCAACACCGGCGACTCTCTCCAGACCAGTATCCAGTTGCCGGAGGCACTGCCCATCTATGAACTGCAGAAACCCGAAGGCGAGCCCGTGGAACTGGTCGAGGAATCCACGCTTGAGCAGAGCCAGTTGGAGTTCTCCAGATCGGTGTACCTGCTCGATGTGGTAGCCGGCGTGGAAGAATTCATCACCGCCTACTTCCGGGGTGACAACGGCGGCGTGGTGATGCACGAGCCCGCAGTCGATCGCAATTCATCGCTTCTCAGCCGCATTCGTGCAAGCATCGAGGAGGGTGAGCAGGAAATCCGAGCGCTGGATCTGACCGATTCTCAGAGCCCGAGCCGCCCCGGCAGGCCTCCGAGCCAGCCCGGCCCCGGCGACGATGGGGGGCCGGCGGCCCCCGGTGTGCCGGCCGGTCCGGCCGGTCCGGCTGGCCCGGCCAGCCCAGGCAGCCCGTTCGGATAAAGCCGCCTTACGCGGACCGAAACAGCCCCCCGGCAACGGGGGGTTGTTCATTTTTGAGCGATACTGGGCCATGCGGGCGGGGGAGGGGCAGCGTGGCGGAAGATTTTCCCCGAATTGTGCACAAGTCGTCAAAATGGCGTTGGAAGCGGTTGACGGGAGAAATCATTTCGGTACACTGTTCGACCGCTCCCAAACGGGGGCACGCCCGGCTAGGCACCGGGTACCTCCAACCAAATGACCGGATGGCCAGATGGTTGGGCCTCTTTGACAATCGGATAGTGTGGTAGCGAAAGAAATTTCGAGCGAAGTGACTTGGGAGCCTGCCTCAATCGTGGCAGGCACACTTGGATCAGCTCGGCGTTGCTGCGGAATCGCTGGTTGTCACCCGCAAGGGTCACGGCCACCGGTGTTCGTATCGGCTCTGGGTTGATGTGATCAAGTGACGAAGAGCACATGGCGGATGTCTTGGCGTCAAGAGGCGATGAAGGACGTGGAAACCTGCGAAAAGTTCAGGGGAGCTGGTAATCAAGCTGTGATCCTGAAATGTCCGAATGGGGAAACCCGGCCGAAAGGTCACTCTTACCTGAATGCATAGGGTAAGAGAGCGAACCTGGGGAACTGAAACATCTAAGTACCCAGAGGAAAGGAAATCAACCGAGACTCCGTGAGTAGCGGCGAGCGAAAGCGGATAGTGACTTAAGTTAGTGAACGCGTTGGAAAGCGCGGCCAGAGAAGGTGATAGCCCTGTAGTTGAATGATGTCACACAGCCCTAGAGTAGCGTCGGTGTCGTGAAACCCGGCGTGAACATGGGGGGTCCACCCTCCAAGGCTAAGTACTACTTGACGACCGATAGTTAACCAGTAAGGCGACTGAATGATGAAAACTACCCCTGCTAGGGGTGTGAAAGAGTAGCTGAAACCATGTGCTTACACAGCGGTCAGAGCCCTTCGGGGTGATGGCGTGCCTTTTGCATAATGACCCGGCGAGTTACTCTCATTGGCGAGGTTAAGGCCTAGCGGGCCGAAGCCGAAGCGAAAGCGAGTCTGAAATAGGCGTTGAGTCGATGGGAGTAGACGCGAAACCTTGTGATCTACCCATGGGCAGGCTGAAGGTCGGGTGAAACCGACTGGAGGGCCGAACGCACCAGCGTTGAAAAGCTGGGCGATGACCTGTGGGGAGGACTAAAAGTGTAATCAAACTGGGAGATAGCTCGTTCTCTCCGAAATATTTTTAGGAATAGCCTCT
>CBFGVX010000092.1:0-10745 GCA_965652425.1 uncultured bacterium
AGAGTCAGGATCGTCGGCCCCATATCGAACTTGAATCCCTGCTCCTCGAGCACATTCATCTTGCCGCCGAGGTGGGCGTTCTTCTCGACCACCGTGACCCGGAATCCGCGAGAAAGCAGTTCCACCGCACTCGACAAGCCCGCCAAACCGCCGCCGATCACCACGATGTGGCGTGATTCTGATGGTGTGGTCGCCGGCTGATGCATGGGGCAGATCTCCTCGATCCCTGATCAATATGAACAATGTCGCATCTGGCTCCCGACTCAATCCGATCGCCGGGATCGCACCGATTGTACGCCTCAGGAGCGGGGGCCGCGCCCGTAAAGCAATTTCACGAGAAACCGGAACTGATCGAGCTGCTTCGGCGTGGGGCGCCCCGCCGGTGCTCGCAATCGTCGCGGCACGCCGGCCACATGCACCCGGTGGACCATCGCCAATAGCCCCTCCTCCCCGCGCGAAGCCCCCCAGCCGCTCTCGCCACGCCCACGGATCGAAACCCCCGGATGCGCCGTGGGGAGCACCACATCGTTGTGCACCACCGTTCCTGCACCAAGATGGGGTATCAGCGCATTGATCCTGTTCCGGTCCGCACTGAACACCGAGGTCGCCAGATGCTGGCTGCAATCCCGGTGTACGCGGAGCATTTCGGTCTCATCCGCGCATCGCACCACCGCACACAGCGGCCCGAAATGATCTCCCGTCACAATCTCCGAATCCGGCCGCACCCCGAGGGCAACCCGGGGCAAAACCGCACGACCTCCACCGCCACCGGATTCGTTGGATGGCTCAGGAACCAACTCTGCCCCTTCCTGCTCAGCGGCATGCGCGAGCGTGCGAACCGCTTCTGCGGATCGCTCATCAATCGCGCGGAGCAGATCGTTGGGAGCCAATCGCCGGATCGATTCTCTGAACCGCTCATACACCGCATCGTCCACGAGGACACGCCGCGGGGCCATGCAGGTCTGCCCGCAGTTCATCGTCACCAGGTTCCAGATGCGCTCCGCCGCGAGATCCGGGTCGGCATCGTCGAGCACCAGGACCGAATCGCGGCCGGACAGTTCAAGCGTGCTGGGTGTCAGCGTCGGGGCGAGGGCCTTGGCGATCTCTCGCCCGACCGCCGTGGAGCCGGTGAAAACGACATGATCGAACCGCTCGGATTCGAGCATCCTCGCCCCCGCCTCGCGATCCGAATCCCACAGCCGCAGCGTGCCCGGTGGCAGACCGACACTCGCCAGCTCGACCAGCCGCTGCTGCGTGCGCGGCGAGCGTTCGCTCGGCTTGACCGTGACCCGGTTCCCCGCGACCAGCGCCTGCAGCATCTGAATTCCCAGAAGCTGAACCGGATAGTTCCAGGTCGCGATGATCCCAACATGGCCCAGCGGCTGCGCCACCACACGATGCCGTTGGCCGAACATCCACACCGGCTGGCCGAGGGGCTTCCGCGATTTCAGAATCCTCGCGGCGTGCCGCTCGTGCCACCGGCAGCTCGCCAGCAGCGGCAGCACATCACCCGTAACCGCTTCATGCAGCGGCTTGCCGACCTCTTCTTCCATCAGGCCCGCGAGTTCGTCCATTGCATCGAACAGACGCCCACGAAACCCCTTCACGCAGCGCAACCGTTCGCGCAGAGGCGCATCGGCCCATGCGGCTCCAGCGCCGAGATCAGGGTTCTTCCGGGTATCTGGACTGGTCAACATCGATCGTGAGTATAGATACACCAACCCGATCGTCCCCAACCCCCGCGTCCCGACCTATCCTGTGACTGTCCAAGCCGCCCCTCTATCCCAAGGACTCACCCTTTGACCGGCAACAGTCAATCCAGCGATCAATCCTCGTCGTCCATCGCCATCATCGGTGCCGGTCCCGGCGGGCTCGCCGCAGCCATGCTGCTCGCGGCGTCGGGGGCCAAGGTCCGCATCTACGAGGCCCAGCCGGTCATCGGCGGACGCACCAGCCGCATCACAAAGACCGCCGAGAACGGCGATCAGTACCACTTCGACATGGGCCCGACCTTCTTCCTCATGCCCTATGTGCTCGAGGAAATCTTCAAAGCCACCGGCGCGGACCTTCATGATTACGCCGAACTCATGCCGCTCGACCCGATGTACCGCCTGATCGTCGGCGACCGGGACTCCGAAACGCCAACCGTCATCGATGCCACCCAGGACATCGCCGAGATGTCCCGGCGCATCGGGGAAGTCTCCAAAGCCGACGGCGAGGCCTTCGCCCGCTTCATCCGCGACAACCGCGCCAAACTCGCCGCCGCGGAACCCATCCTCCGCCGCCCGATCCGCAACATGTTCGAGCTGATCCGGCCCGACGGAATGAAAGCCGCGCTGCACATCAAACCGCACCTCACCGTGCACGGCCTGCTCAGCAAGTATTTCAAGCACCCGGCCGTCCAGCTCGCCGTCAGTTTCCAGAGCAAATACCTCGGCATGTCGCCCTACGACTGCCCCTCGCTCTTCACGATCCTGCCCTTCATCGAATACGAGTACGGCATCTGGCATCCCAAGGGCGGCTGCAACGCCCTGATGGACGCCATGGCCACCCGATGCCGCGAACTCGGAGTCGAGATCCTCACCAACTCGCCGGTCGAGAAACTCATCTTCGAGAACGAAGCCCCTCGCGCCAGCGGAGTCATGGTCCGAGGCGAGCGCCATGCTCACGATCATGTCGTCATCAACGCCGATGCATCCTGGGCCCTCCAAAACCTCATCCCGCCGTCCATCCGCGCCAAGGCACGCTCGCCCTACGCCGATGATGACCTCCAGCAGCGAAAGTACTCCTGCTCCACCTACATGATGTACATCGGCCTCGATGGCGATGTCGATCTTCCTCACCACACCATCTACATCAGCCGCAAGTACCAGGAAAACCTCGCCAACATCTCCTCCGAAGGCCAGCTCAGCGAGGATCCGTCGGTCTATGTTCACAACCCCTCGGCGATCGACCCGTCGCTCGCGCCCGAGGGCAAGTCGTCGCTGTATGTGCTCATGCCCACCCCGAACCTCCAGACCACCCAACGAGTTGGTTCTGCGAATTGGAATGAGCTTCAGGCCCAGGCCCGCGCCCAGTGCATCGAGCAGCTCGAACGCCGCTTCGGCATCACCGACATCGAATCCCGCATCGAGGTGGAGCACACCCTCTCCCCCGACGACTGGCGTTCGATGAACATCCAGTTCGGTGCCACATTCAACCTCGCCCACAACCTGGGCCAGATGCTCCACAAGCGCCCCCAGCACAAACTCGAGGGCTTCGAGGGCGTCTGGATGGTCGGCGGCGGCACGCACCCCGGCTCGGGCCTTCCCGTCATATTCCTCTCCTCACAGATCACCGCATCGCTCCTCTGCGATCAGCTCGGCCTGAACTACGCCGGCCGCGATGCCCGTCTCGATGTCCAGTGCGGAGCCGAACGCTCGCGCACACTCCGCGCGAGCCGTCCTCTGCCCGCACAGCGCGGATCGACTACGGGTGACCCCGCACTCCCCACCGGTCTTGCCCCAGAACCCCAGTCCATCGCGTGACCCTCGCCGCTTCCTCGCATAAGGATCTGCTTTCTCTCAATCAGAAAGCGTGATCATCGTGCCAAGCAGCGACAACCAGCAGGTCATCTTCGTCATCGGTGCCGGAGGCGGTATCGGCAAAGCCCTCTGCAACCGTCTCTCCGATCGCGGCGTCACCGTCATCGGAGCAGGCCGAAGCCAGGACAAGCTCGATTCCGCCGCCGATCACTGCGCGTCCATCATCGCCCTCGATGCCACCGACCCGAAAGCCGTCGCCGATGCCGTCGCCAAAGTCGTGGACGAGTACGGCTCCATTGACGGAGCCGTCAACCTCGCCGGGTCCATCCTGCTCAAGCCCGCTCACAGCACGACGCCCGAGGAGTTCCGCCAAACCTTCGAGCAGAACCTCATGACCGCCTTCAACCTCGTCCGCGCAGTCGCGCAGCCCATGGGCAAAGGCGGCGGGGGATCCGTGGTCCTCATGACCTCTGCCGTCGCCGAGCACGGCTACCCCGCCCACGAAGCCATCTCCGCCGCGAAAGCCGGCGTGATCGGCCTCGCCCGCTCCGCCGCTTCCAGCTACGCCTCGCGCAAAGTCCGCTTCAACTGCGTCGCTCCCGGCCTCACCAGGACCCCGCTCGCCGATTCCATCTTCAATTCAGAACCAGCCCTGAAGGCCTCCCTCGCCATGCACGCCAACGGCAATGCTGGCAGCCCCGAGCAGGTCGCCTCCGCCATCGATTTCCTGCTCCACCCGGACCAGCAACACATCACCGGCCAGGTCCTCGCCGTCGACGGCGGCCTCTCAAGAGTCCACGCCAAGTGAATCCCGCGCTCCGCTTCGGGCGAACCCTTCTCTGAGCAATCCACTCGCACGGAGGAGCCCTCACCCATGCATAAGCGTTTTCCCTATCGCATCGTCGCCCTTCTGATCCTCGGCCTGTCCATAGCCGCTCTCCCCATCGTGAACGCCGCGCCAGACAAAACCGAAAACCCAGAAGACACCACCACCAAGCGAGTCGGCGGCGACCTCGAAATTCAGGTCGAGCAGCGCGGCTTCTCCTACTTCGCCGCCGGCGCTTCCATCACCACACCGCTCCCCGACGGCTACCCCGCCCCGACGCCTCCCGGCGCGATCGAGATCAAGCACTACCCTTCAGTCCGTCGCGCCGAAGTCACGGTCGAAGGCCGCGTCAACCCCGACCGCGCCCAGAACTCCAGCTTCTGGCCGCTCTTCCGCCACATCCAGGCGAACGGCATCGCCATGACCGCCCCCGTCGAGATGGAATACAAGGGCCTGTCTCCGGATGGCAAGGGCGATCTTCAGCAGTGGACCATGGCCTTCCTCTACCGCACCCCCGACCTGCATCCCACCGGCACGGACAAATCCAACGACGATGTCATCATCATCGACACCGAGCCGGTCACCGTCCTCTCCTCCGGCTACCTCGGCGACTACAACCTCCTCCGAGTCCGCGCGGAACTGTTCCGCCTCAACCGCTGGCTCGAAGAGAGCACCGAATGGCAAGCCGCCGGCGAACCCCGCTCCTTCGGCTACAACGACCCCAGCGTGCCGACCAGCCGGCGTTGGGGCGAGGTTCAGATCCCCATCCGTCGCATCCAGCCCAACACTGAAACTTCCACCGAAACACCCGCCGAGACTCCCGCCGATCCGCAGCCATCGCCGGAACCCGCCCGATGACCATCGGTGATCCGCTGCTCTTCGTCCACGCGCTCGCCACCGTCTCGCTCGCCGGTCTGATCTGGACCATCCAGCTCGTGCACTACCCGCTCTTCCTCCGCGTGCCCGAAGACTGCTTCCGCGGCTACGAGTCCGAGCACATGCGCCGGATCACCTGGCTCGTCGGCCCCCTCATGCTCATCGAGGCCGCCACCGCGCTCCTGCTTCTCCTGAGGTCCCCATCCTCCGTCCCGCTCTGGATCGCCGCCGTGCTCCTCCTGATCATCTGGATCTCAACCGCCACCGTTCATGGCCCCCTGCACACCCGCATGGCCCGCGACGGCTTCAGCGAATCGCGCATACGCTTGCTCGTCCGGTCCAACTGGGTCCGCACCGCCGCATGGACCGCTCGGGCACTGATCGCACTCACCCTCCTCGGAGCCGGCCATGACCAAGCCCTCTGAACTCAGCGCCTCGTTCGACGGCGCCGTCCGCAACCTCGTTCTCATCCTGGGCGACCAGCTCGACGCGCAGTCCACGGTCCTGCGCGACATCGACACCGAGCTCGACGCCGTACTCATGATGGAGGTCGACGCCGAGGCCTCCGGCTCGGGCGCCTCCATCCGCTCCCACAAGCAGCGCACCGCCCTCTTCCTCAGCGCCATGCGCCACTTCGCCATCGACCTGATGGCCAGGGGCATCCGCGTGCGCTACATCAAGCTCGATGCCCCCCAGAACACGCACTCCTTCGCCGGCGAAATCAAGCGCGCGGTCAAAGTCCTCTCGCCCCTCAAGCTCCGCGTCACCCACCCCGGCGAGTGGCGCGTCCTGGACGAACTCACCGACGCCGCGGCATCCTGCTCCATCGACCTCGACATCCTCGAAGACTCGCACTTCTTCACCGCCCTCGAAGACTTCGAGAAATGGGCAAGCAAGCGCAAAACCCTCACCATGGAGTACTTCTACCGCGACCAGCGCCGAAAGCTCGACATCCTCATGGACGGCGACAACCCCGCCGGCGGCGACTGGAATTTCGACAAGGAAAACCGGAAGTCCTTCAAATCCGCCCCCGATGTCCCGCACCCGTACCAGCCCCAGCTCGACGACATCACCCGCGAAGTCATCGACCTCGTCAATTCCCGCTACCCCGACAACCCCGGCTCACTCGAACGCTTCATCTGGCCCGTCACCCGCGATCAGGCCAGATGCGCGCTCGACCGCTTCATCGAAACCCGTCTCTCCGACTTCGGTCCCTACGAAGACGCCATGTGGTCCGATGAGCCGTTTCTCTACCACTCCCTGCTCAGCCCCGCCCTCAACCTCAAACTGCTGAGCCCCCGCGAGTGCGTCGACGCCGCCATCGCCGCCTACGAATCCGGCAAGGCACCCATCAACTCCGTCGAGGGCTTCGTCCGCCAGCTCATCGGCTGGCGCGAGTTCATCCGGGGCGTCTACTGGACCCAGCCCCGCGACTACCGCGACCGCAACGCCCTCAAGCAGTACGGCGATCTCCCGGGGTTCTACTACTCCGGCGACACCGACATGAACTGCCTCCGCCAGTGCCTCCGGCCCGTCCTCGACCACGCCTTCTCGCACCACATCCCGCGCCTCATGATCCTCTCGAACTTCGCCCTCATCGCCGGTGTTCACCCCCGCGCCATCGGCGACTGGTTCTTCGAGATGTACGCCGACGCCGTCGACTGGGTCACCACGCCCAACACCATCGGCATGGCCATGCACGCCGACCACGCCGTCGTCGGCACCAAGCCCTACGCCGCATCGGCCAACTACATCAGCCGCATGAGCAACTACTGCGCCGACTGCGCGTACGACAAATCCAGCAGGACCCCGGACGCCGACGACGACAACGCCAAACCACCCTGCCCCTTCAACACCTTCTACTGGGATTTTCTCATCCGCAACCGGGACACCTTGAGGTCCAACAACCGCATGAGCACGATCCTGAAAAATGTGGACCGGATGTCCAAATCGCAGCGCACCGAGATTACCCTCCACGGCCGTCGACTCCGCGATCAGTTCGGCATCGGCGCAATCAGCCCCTGACTCGAAAGGCACGCCGTGCGCCCCCTCGTCTGGTTCCGCAGCGACCTCCGCGTCCACGACAACACCGCCCTCGCCCGGGCCTGCAAATCCGCAGACCGCGGCGTCGTCGCCCTCCTCACCATCACCCCCAGGCAGTGGAAGGACAAGTTCGGCTGGGGCGATGCCAAGGCCGATTTCGTCCTCCGCAACATGCGCTCCCTCGCGGAATCGCTCAGCGCCCTCAACATCCCCGTCCGCGTCGTCTCCCAACCGACCTTCTCCGGGCTCGACAAGGCCATCATCAAACTGATGCGCGACGGCAAGTGCGATGCGCTCTTCTTCAACCGCGAATACGAGCACTACGAGGTCCTTCGCGATGAAGCCGTCGCCTCCGCCGCGTCCGACGCCGGCTTCGCCGTGCACCAGTTCACCGACCAGACCATCTACGCTCCCGCGTCCGTCCGAACCAAGTCGCACTCCGTCTACACCGTCTTCACCCCGTTCAAGAAGTCATTCTGGGCTCGCTGGAAAGGCGGCGACCAGCCGCCCGTCCTCGATCGACCGACCCGGCAGCCGAAGATCGACATCGACTCGGACGAACTCCCCGATTCCATCAAGGGCTTCTCAGACCCCGACCTCGCGAGCCGCTGGCCCGCGGGCGAGAAGCACGCATCCTCGCGACTCGACGCCTTCATCAAGGACCGCATCAACGACTACGACGAGCACCGCGACATCCCCTCGCTCAACGGCACATCGACCCTCTCGCCCTACCTCGCCGCCGGGGTCCTCTCCCCGCGTCAATGCCTCCACGCCGCGCTCGGGGCCAACCAGAACAGGATCGACTCCGGAAAACAGGGCGCGGTCATCTGGATCGAAGAGCTGATCTGGCGCGAGTTCTACAAGTCCATCCTCGTCGGCTTCCCCAGAGTCAGCCGCGCCCGCGCCTTCAAGCAGGGCACCGAGCAGCTCGATTGGAACGACGACGACAAGCTGTTCAAGGCATGGTGCGAGGGCCGCACCGGCTTCCCCATCGTCGACGCCGCCATGCGTCAACTCAACGCCACCGGCTGGATGCACAACCGTCTGCGCATGATCACCGCGTCCTTCCTCACCAAGGACCTCTTCATCGACTGGCGACGAGGCGAGGCCTACTTCGCCCAGCAGCTCATCGACTTCGACCTCGCCTCCAACAACGGCGGCTGGCAGTGGTCCGCGTCCACCGGAACCGACGCCCAGCCGTACTTCCGCGTCTTCAACCCCACCAGCCAGTCCGAACGCTTCGACCCCGATGGGGACTTCATCCGCACCTGGGTTCCCGAACTCGAAAGTCTCTCCGCAAAGCAGATCCACGACCCGAAATCCAAGCTCTCCGATGACCGCTTCGATGACCTCGGCTACCCCGCACCCATCGTCAATCACGCCAAGGCCCGCGAGCACGCCATACAGGCCTTCAAAGCCCTGAAATAGCGCCGCCCGACACCGGCACCCCATCCAACTCGCTATCATCACCCCCAGCCCGGTTCGCCGGACCAGTTCAGGGTGTAGCTCAGCTTGGTAGAGCGCGGTCTTTGGGTGGCCGAAGTCGCAGGTTCGAATCCTGTCACCCTGACTTCTACGGCCCGCCGGCATCCGTCGTTCCGGCGACGACGCGGCGGGCCTGTCATTTTCTCAACGCTTCCCCCTCAGCACCGGACCTCTCCCGATGGCCAAGCCCAAACGCACCAGCCGCACACTCCCCGATCAGATCCGAGCCCTCGTCATCGGTGGGGGAGGTCGCGAGCACGCCCTCGTCTGGCGCCTCAAGAAGTCCAAATCCGTCCAGGCCATCTACTCCACCCACGCCGGTAAGCCCGGCGAACCCGGCGGCAACGCCGGCATCCGCTCCCTCGCCCAGCCCCTCGATTTCGAATTCGACATCAGGCAGGCCTACCGCGTGACCCAGTTCGTCCGCGCCAACAACATCAACCTCATCGTCATCGGCCCCGAAGAACCGCTCGCCCTCGGCCTCGTTGACACCCTCGAAAAACTTCTCGAGAAGGACCCCGGACCCGAGGTCGCCATCTTCGGCCCCTCGCAGGAAGCCGCCCAGCTCGAGGCAGACAAGGCGTGGGCCAAACAGCTCATGCGCTCCGCCGCCATCCCCACCGGAGAAGCCCGCGTCTTCACCAGCGAACAGGGCGCGATCGAATACATCCGCACCCGCGAGGAACTCCCCGTCGTGAAGGCCGCCGGACTCGCCGCCGGCAAAGGGGTGGTCGTCCCCTCATCGCGCCAGGAAGCCGAAGCCGCCGTGCGCGACATGCTCTCCGAGAAGAAGTTCGGCGAGGCCGGATCCCGCGTCCTGCTCGAAGAGAAACTCTCCGGACCCGAGGTCTCCGTCTTCGCGCTCATCGACGGTCAGAACGCCATCCTGCTCGAACCCTGCCAGGACCACAAGCGCATCGGCGAGGGCGACACCGGACCCAACACCGGCGGCATGGGCGCGTACTGCCCGACACCCGTCATCTCCGAAGACCAGCTCGACACCGTCGCCCGAGACATCATCATCGCCACCCTCGACGCGCTGAAACGCGAAGACATCAACTACCGCGGCTGCCTCTATGTCGGGCTCATGCTCACACCCGCCGGCCCCAAGGTCATCGAGTTCAACGTCCGCTTCGGCGACCCCGAGTGCCAATGCCTCGTGCGCCGCATCACCGGCGACTTCGGCCGCCTGCTCTACGCCACCGCGACCGGACGCCTCGACCTCATCGAATCCTCCGACTTCGGCCTCAGCGACAAGCCGGAGGAAAAGTTCGTCTGCTGCGTCGTCCTCGCCTCCGGCGGCTACCCGCTGAACTACCAGAAGGGCGTGCCAATCGAAGGCATCGAGGACGCCGAAAAAATCCCAGGCGTCACCGTCTTCCACGCCGGAACCACACGCGCCGACGGCCAGCTTAAGACCAACGGCGGACGCGTGCTCAATGTCGTCGCCTCCGGCTCCACCATCGCCGAGGCACGCGACCGCGCCAACGAAGCCGCCGAGAAGATCTCCTTCGTCGGCAAGACCTACCGCCGCGACATCGCCTGGCAGGTCGCCCCAGTCGGTGAACTCACCGCCCGCAACTGATCGCTCAAAGCACTCAGTCCCGCGCCGCGTCGCTCACCCAGTCGAAGGTCTCAAGGTGATCCCGAAGCGCCCGCGCGTCCGGGAACGACTTCTTGAGCAGGTCCTTTCGAAGCCCCTTGATGATGTCCTTCGCCTCCGGCGGCAGGCCGCCGTACGCCTCGCGCCCGCCCAGCATCTCGTGGAACACCATGATCGCCTGGCGGACATCCTCGGCCACCTGCACCTTCGACCACCGCCCCCAGTCCCACAGGTCCAGCAGGCGCACATTGAAGTCGATCCCGCACCGGCGCACCAGCACATTCTCCGCGTGGATATCCCCGTGGTACGCCCTCGCCTTGTGGATCGGCTCGAGCGCCACCGCCATCGCGTGCAGCCCGTTGCGCGGCTTCGGCACTGTCGAGCCCGG
>CBFGVX010000093.1:0-10563 GCA_965652425.1 uncultured bacterium
GTTTCGGGCTGCGCCGCCGGTCGGCGGGTTTCCGCAAGTCGCGGACTCAGCCAGATTTACGAACAAAGCGGGTGATCGGACTCGAACCGACGACATTCAGCTTGGGAAGCTGACGTTCTACCGCTGAACTACACCCGCAACTGGTATTTCAGGACCGACAGTATACCGCGCGACCACGCCTCGTCGAGGCCCGATCCGCCGACCGCGATCCCCCCTCCGCAGGCCCGTTTCCGGTGCTGAAAATATCTTCACACTGGACCCTGAACCGCCAGCCGGGCGCTATCCTCTGCTCACGGAGAGGCGACCATTGCCCTCTGTTTCTCCTCCCATCTCATCGCCGTCCAGAAAGGACCATACCTTGATCCAGAACTCCGCCCAGAAGTCCTCAGATGCCTCCAAGTGCCCGTTCCGGGGCGGCCGCGTCGGCGGGGCGTACGGCAGCGCTCCCCAAATCTCCGACTGGTGGCCCAACCGCCTCCAGGTCGAATTGCTCCACCAGAACCCGCCGATGGCCAACCCGCTGCGCGATGTGGATTACGCCGAGGCCTTCAAAAAGCTCGACCTGAACGAGGTCAAAGCCGACATCCGCAAGGTCCTCACCGACTCGCAGCCCTGGTGGCCCGCCGACTACGGCCATTACGGCCCGCAAATGGTCCGCATGGCATGGCACGCCGCGGGCACCTACCGCATCGCCGACGGTCGCGGCGGAGCGAGCACCGGCCTCCAGCGGTTCGCACCCACCAACTCGTGGGACGACAACGGCAACATCGACAAGTCCCGGCGACTGCTCTGGCCCGTCAAGAAGAAGTACGGCGCTGCGCTCTCCTGGGCCGACCTCATGATCCTGACCGGCAATGTCGCCCTCGAAGACATGGGCTTCAAGACCTACGGCTTCGGCGGCGGTCGCATCGACACATGGGAGCCCGATCGGGGCCTCTACTTCGGCAGCGAGTTCTGGGACGGCAAGAGCGTGGCCGAGTTCTCGCATACGCGAGATGATCGCGACGCACAGCCCGGGGACCAGCCGGGCAGCATGGTCACTCGCACCAAGCGTTGGATCGGCGAGCCCGGCGATGCCGACTACGACCTCGAAGCGCCGCTCGCCGCGAGTTTTCAGGGGCTGATCTATGTCCACCCCGAAGGCCCCAGGCGCGACGGCGACCCGTACTCATCCATTGCGGACATCCGCGAGACCTTCGCACGGATGGCCATGAACGACGAGGAAACCGTCGCCCTGATCGCCGGTGGCCATGCCTTCGGCAAGAGCCACGGCGCTGTGCCCGCAGACAAGATCGGCCCCGCTCCCGAAGGCGCCCCCATGAGCGCACAGGGCATGGGCTGGCAGAACCGCGAAGGCACCGGCTACGCCAAATACGCGATGACCAGCGGCATCGAGGGCGCGTGGACGCCCAACCCCATCGCCTGGGACAACGCCTTCCTCGAGAACCTCTTCAAGTACGACTGGGAATTGACTCGCAGTCCCGCCGGAGGCCTCCAGTACAAGCCCAAGGATCCAAATGCGCCAAAGACGCCCGATGCGCACGAGCCGGGGCAGCAGAACGAACTGATGATGCTCGCCACCGACATCGCCCTGAAGGTCGATCCCGAGTACCGGCGCATCTGCGAGCGGTTCCTCGCAGACTTTAACTACTTCTCCGACTGCTTCGCCCGCGCCTGGTTCAAGCTGACCCACCGCGACATGGGGCCGAAGGTGCGCTACCTCGGCCCCGAGGTGCCAAAGGAAGACCTCATCTGGCAGGACCCGATCCCCGCGGTTGACCACGAGCTGATCAACGACGCCGACATCGCATCGCTGAAGTCCACCATCCTCGGCAAGGGACTCGCGGTCTCCGAACTCGTTTCCGCGGCGTGGGCCTCCGCCTCCACCTACCGCGACTCCGACAAGCGTGGCGGAGCCAACGGTGCACGCATCGCGCTCGACCCGCAGAAGAACTGGGCCGTCAACCGCCCGATCGAACTTGCCAGAATCCTGGATACGCTCCGTCAGGTGCAGAACGAATTCAACGGCGCTCAGTCGGGCAACAAGAAAGTCTCGCTGGCAGACCTGATCGTGCTCGGCGGC
The DNA here is from genome assembly GCA_965652425.1 of uncultured bacterium. Taxonomy (GTDB): domain Bacteria; phylum Planctomycetota; class Phycisphaerae; order Phycisphaerales; family UBA1924; genus JANSXG01. The sequence goes on from CBFGVX010000093.1 coordinate 2,084, forward strand.
TGCGCGGCGGTCGAGAAGGCCGCGAAGGATGCGGGCGTGAACGCGACCGTGCCGTTCACCCCCGGCCGCACCGACTGCACGCAGGACCAGACCGACATCGAGAGCTTCGACTGGCTCCAGCCGGTCGCCGACGGCTTCCGCAACTATGTGAACATGCAGGTCCGCATGGATGTCGCGCCCGAGCGCATCTTCCTCGACCGCGCCAACCTGCTGAAGCTGACCGCCCCGGAATGGACGGTCCTTGTGGGCGGGCTGCGCGTGCTCGATCAGAACTTCGACCACTCGAGGCACGGCGTGTTCACCGAGCGTCCGGGCGTGCTCAGCAACGATTTCTTCCTCACGCTGTGCAACATGGACTACATGTGGGAGCCCGCCGACAAAATGGAGATGGGCTTCTACATCAAAGATCGCGCCACCGGCGAGACCAAGTACACCGCGACCCGGTGCGACCTGGTCTTCGGTTCCAACAGCACGCTGCGCAACCTCGCCGAGGTCTACGCCGCCGACGACGGCCACGAGCGGATGGTCCACGACTTCATCGCGGCGTGGAACAAGGTGATGATGCTCGACCGCTTCGACATCGAGGCCTGACGGTAAGATCCGCGAATGCCCGATCCCGCCAAGCCGAACGCAGCCCCGGTTGTCCTCGGCATCGCCGGCGGGATCGGTTCGGGCAAGTCCAAGGTCGCCGGCCTGTTCGGCGACCTCGGCTGGCTCGTCATCGACTTCGACGCCGAGATACGCAAAGCGCTCTCCACCATCGTCGTGCGCGACACCCTTGTCGACTGGTGGGGCGACAATGTCCTCGACGATGATGGCAACCTCGACCGTAAGGCGGTCGCATCGATCGTGTTCGCCGATGAAGCCCAGCGCAAGCGGCTTGAATCGCTCCTGCACCCCATGGTCCTGCTGACCCGGGAGCAGGCCCAGCAGAAGGCCCGGGATGCCAATGCTCCGGGAATCGTGCTCGACGCCCCACTGCTCTTCGAGTCGGGCCAGGATGCCGCCTGCGATGCCGTCGTCTTCGTGGAAACCTCGCTGCAAACCCGCCTCAAGCGCGTCAAAGACCATCGCGGCTGGACCGAGCAGGAACTTCTCGACCGGGAGGCCAGCCAACTCCCGTTGGCCGAAAAGAAAGCCCGCTCCACCCACATCGTCGAGAACGAACCGGGTCACTCCGACCTGAAGAGTCGCATCGCGACGATTTCTGCTATACTGCTGAGGTAACGCCACCGGAAACGGCCAAACCCTCCATCGAGGCCCCTTGGCACCGCATTTCCGAGTCGAGCAAACCTTGACGAACTGAAACCCGTGGTCGGCACTTCCTGAGTGCCCCCTGACGGCCGTTCCGGTTCTCCTTGCGATTCCTGTATGGGCATGGGAAAGCATCGAGCTTTCCATACCCGCGAACTCCGATTTTCCCCTCCACATCCACGACCGCCGCCGCGACCCGTTCATGTTCCAGAACGAGACGCGGCCCCCACAACCCCACAAGGACGATGCGCGATGGCAGATCAAGCTGACGGTGCCTCAAAGACCGTGACCAAGAAACGGGTCCGCAAGACCACGACCAAGAAGAAGGCCCCCGCCTCCCTCCTGGAATCGGTTCCCGACTCCGCCAAGTCCAAGACCAAAGTCAGCGGCAAGGCCGCCAGCGAATCATCCGGCTCGCGTTCGAAGACCAAATCGGAGCCAAAGGCCGAACCCAAGGCAGAATCCAAGCCCGAACCAAAGGCCGATTCAAAGCCCCAGCCCAAGCAGGACGCACCGAAGGACAACGCATCCTCGCAGCCCAGAAGCTCCTCCGACTCGGGCCGCGGCAACGACCGCCAGCCCAACGACCTCCGCAACCGCCAGAACAGTGACGGCCAGTCCGGAGGCGGTAACGCAGGCGGTGGCGGTCAGCAGTACCAGAGCCAAGGCATGAGCAGCGGCGGTCGCCGACGCAAAAAGAAGAAAAAGGGCGGCGGCGGTGGTGGCACCGGCGGCGGACACCCCGGCCAGCAGGGTGGCGGCCATCCCAAGCATTACAGCCGCGGCTCATCCGGCATCCCCTCCTCCGTCCTGCCCAACGAAGACGACCTCGAGCGCGAGGCCCGCGCCCTCGAAGAGCTCGCCCGGAGCGGTGAATACGAGGAAGCCGCGGAGAACGCCCTGCATGTCTCAAAGCTCCAGGCCATGCCCGTCGAAGACCTGCACAAGTTCGCCGAGGAAGAGGGCATCGAGGAAGCCACCAAGCTCCCCCGCGCCGACCTCATGATGGAGATCCTCCGTCGCCGCGCTGAGCAGGACCAGATCATGTTCGGCGAGGGCACGCTCTACATCGCCCCCGAGGGCTTCGGCTTCCTGCGTTCGCCCGAAGACTCCTACATGGCCGGCCCGTCTGATGTCTATGTCTCGCCCTCACAGATCCGGCGCATGGGCCTCCGACCCGGCATGGAAGTTGAGGGCGTGATCCGCCCGCCGAAGGAAGGCGAGCGCTACTTCGCCCTCGTGCGCATCGACGCAGTCAACGGCCAGGACCCCAAGAAGGCCCGCCAGCTCCCGATCTTCGAGGACATGACGCCTCTGCACCCCGAAGAACGCTTCGTGCTCGAAACCGAGCCGAATGTCCTCGAGACTCGAGTGGTCGACCTCGTCGCCCCCATCGGTCGAGGCCAGCGCGCCCTGATCGTTGCGCCGCCCCGCACCGGCAAGACCGTGCTGATGCAGAAGATCACCAAAGCCATCAGCACCAACTACCCCGAAGTGAAGATCATCGTCCTGCTCATCGACGAGCGCCCCGAGGAAGTCACCGACTTCAAGCGCAACACCGACGAGTCCGTCGAAGTGGTCGCCTCGACCTTCGACGAGCACTCCTCGCGCCATGTTCAGGTTGCTGAGATGGTCATGGAGAAGGCCCGACGCTATGTCGAGTACGGCGAGCATGTCGTCATCCTGCTCGACTCGATCACCCGCCTCGCCCGCGCCTACAACGCCGCGAGCCCCAACACCGGCAAGATCATGTCCGGCGGCATCGACTCGGGCGCACTCACCCGCCCGAAGAAGTTCTTCGGCTCGGCCCGCGCCATCGAGAACGGCGGTTCGCTCACCATCCTCGGCACCGCGCTGGTCGACACCGGCTCCAAGGCCGACGAGGTCATCTTCGAGGAGTTCAAGGGAACCGGCAACAGCGAACTGCACCTCGACCGCAAGCTGGTCGAGAAGCGCATCTACCCCGCCATCGATGTCGCCGCCTCCGGCACCCGGCGCGAGGAACTGCTGCTCGACCCGAAGGAACTCGAACTGGTCTACCGCCTGCGCAAGGTCCTCAGCGACATGAATGTCGTCGAGGCCATGGAACTGCTCAAGAACCGCCTGGGCAAGTCCAAGACCAACGCCGAGTTCCTGATGACCATGAACCTCGGCTAAACAAGAGCCCGAAGCGCGAGCTTCGGGTACCTCTTCCATTGGCCATCGCAATAATCCACAAACCGGGTACCCGGGGCTCGCGCCCCGGGCTCCTGTTTTTGCAACGCCACTGGCGGTTTATCCACCAGTGCGGGGCCGTTCTCACCGTCGCTCCGCTTGAATCTCCGATTCGCTACACCGCCGCCGCGTACGAGTTCGCCATGCTGAAACTGATGACCACTCCGGCCGTACAGACAATGATCGAGGCGTAGGCCAGCCACGGTACAGTCTTCACCGCCACGATCTGATGCACGGCGAGGACTATGCCGAAGACGATTGCAGCGATCCACAACAGCGGCGGCAGCAGCACCACGAACCACGGCACAGGACCAAACGCTCCGGTAGGCAGAGCTGACGCTGCCACGATCTGAGCGGCGAGCGCGCTCACCGACACCACCAGCAGTCGTGACCTTGTTCTCTTCGATCGCAGCATCGCCATCGCTGGGCTGGTTGATATCGATTGTTCGGCACACATCCGTCGCTCCTCACAGCATCGATATCGGGTCCACATCCACCGCGCAGCTCGCATCGCTCTTCACCAGCCCGCGCGACCGCAGCGCCGTCAACACTTTCTGAATCTGCCCTGCGCTCGGCGCGAGCAGTTCGATCGCAACCCGATAGAACCCCGCCACCCGCGCCATCGGCGCGTCCATCGGCCCCTTCGTGCTCAGCTCACCCAGTTCCGCCCGCGGATCCGCGCGGATCGACTGGATCTCCCGCGACACCTCCCACGCCCGCTTCCCCGCTTTCTCCGGGTCCTCGTCCCGGAAAATCAGCCGCGCCATCCGCCCCACCGGCGGCAGCCCGAACGCACGGCGGAACTCAAGCTCCGCATCGGCGAACGAACGGTAATCGTGCTTCGCCGCGGCCAGAATCGCCGGGTGCTCCGGCTCCATCGTCTGCACGATCACGCGCCCACCCGCCGACGCCCGCCCCGCACGACCCGCCACCTGCGCGACCAGCTGAAACGCCCGTTCGCCCGCGCGGAAGTCCGGCGTCGCGAGCGCCGTGTCCGCGCTGATCACCCCCACCAGCGACACATTCGGAAAGTCCAGCCCCTTGGCGATCATCTGCGTGCCGATCAGCATCCGCACCTGACCCGTCCGAAACCGTTCGAGAGCGCTGAAATAGTCCTTCGCGCTGTGCATCGTGTCGCTGTCGAGGCGCAGCAATCCCCCCGCTCCGCCCTCGGTGTCGATGCCGAACTTCGCCTTCAGCTCGTCTTCCAAACGCTGCGTCCCGGATCCGAACAGGATCAGCCGCTTGGCGCAGCGCGGACACTGCACCGGCAACTCCTGCATGCTCAGGCAGTGATGGCACTTCAGGTACCCGCCCGAGCCCGATCGACCCTGCGGCAGGCGATTCTTGTGGAACACCATCGTCGCCGTGCACTGATCGCACTCGAGCTTCCACCCGCACTTCTGATCCGCGCAGCACACATAGTGCGCGAACCCGCGCCGGTTGAGCAGCAGCAGCACCTGCCCGCCATCGGCGATCGGTCGCTTGAGCGCCTGCGCGATGTGGTCCTCGAGGATCGGACCGATCGCGTGCTGCCTGTGCGCATCCACCACGCGGTTGCGCCGCTCCTGGGCCAAATCCACGATCCGAACCTGCGGCAGCACCCCCCCACCCACGCGATCGGGCATCTCGATCAACTGATACCGCCCGCTCCGCGCGTTGTGCCACGACTCCAGCGAAGGCGTCGCCGAGCCAAGCACGACCGGGCAGTCCAGCATCTGCGCCCGCTTGAGCGCCACATCCCGTGCGTGGTACCGGGGCAACTGATCCTGCTTGTACGAGCCGTCGTGCTCCTCGTCCACGATCACGATGCCCAGCCGCGTTGTCGACTCTTCCGGAAACGGCGCGAACACCGCCGATCTTGCTCCGATCACGATCCGCGCTTCACCCGACGCCACCCGCCTCCACGCCGAATGCCGCTGGCTCGCCGTCAGCCCCGAATGCAGCACCGCAACCCCCACTCCCTGCGAGGCAAATCGACGGATGAACCGCCCGGCCGTCTGTGGCGTGAGACTGATCTCCGGCACCAGCACCAGCGCAGCCCGCCCCCTGTCGAGCACGCTCTGAAGTAGCCGGAGATACACCTCGGTCTTCCCACTCCCCGTGACCCCCAGAAGCAGGTGGACGCCGAACCCGTCTCCCGCTTCGAGCACCAACTCCACCGCCCGTTTCTGATCCACGGTCAGTTCCGGCTCGGGTTCCGGGGCCATCGACGAGAGATCGGCCTCCATCGACCCCTTGACCAACCATCGCTCCGTTTCGGCGAGCATGCCAGCGCTCACAAGCCGACCGATGGGGGCGCTGCTCGCCAGACCGAGTTCTCGTGCCAAACTTTTCTTGGTCAGCAGCGGCCAACGGGCTTCATCGTCGCCGTATCGATCGACCATCGCCGCCCACGCGTCCCGGGCCGTCGGCGTCAGCCCCTCGACCGCCGGACGCCGTTCGAGGGGAACCGGGGCGATCGTGAGCGCGCGTTTGCGCCCCGTACCTTTCTTTACCGCGGCCGGAAGCATGGTGGCCAGCACCATGCCAAGCGGGCAGCAGTAGTACCGGCTCATCCATTGGGCGAGATCGACCAGACCGGGTCGCAGGGCGGTGCCTTCTCTGGCCAATACTGGCTTGATGGCCTTGATTTCGGGCGGTTTTTCGGCGTGCCGCCCCACCACGATCCCGCTGACCTGTGTGTTGCCCCGTCCCAGAGGGATGCGGACCCGCTCGCCGATCTCCACCTCGCCCAAGGCGGCGGGAAGGGCGTAGGTGAACGCGCCATCGCCCTCGATGCCCCGTTCTGGCACCACGGCAAGGTATCCGAATATGTCACCACAAAGTGACTCTTTCTGGTCATCCCCGCCGCCCCCGCTCTTGAACAGTCTCGGATCGCTCACAGCCCGAAGACTACACGCGCACGAGAGGGCGTGGCGGGAGTGTTCTCTGTCTCAGGAAAGCCATGCAAAGACGAACTCGCGCAACATTTTCGGGAACATCCCGTCGGTTGCGTCGCCAAAAGGTGGCCGGTATGTTCCGCCAATCGCTTTGCTTCGGCGGTTCTGCTCGACCACACCAGTCCGGCAGGCCACCCGACCAGAGCACCGAGCGGCCCGGTTCCGCGGCTTCAGATCGGATGCTGAAGCTTCATCATCTGTACCCATTCGATGGGCGCCGGTTTCGGCGTCCGAAACAAGCGATCCTTTGGAGACTCGCATGCGAACCACGATCCTTCGATCCGCGTGTGCCCTGGCAGCCCTCACCGCAGCGCTCACGGCCGCACCCCTCACGCCCGCGGCGATCCTCGCCAGTTCCGGCTCGCCAGATTCGGCGATCGGCAACGACCACCTCGCCAGCGCCCGCGCCCTGCTCGAACAGGGACGCGTGATCGAAGCCCGTGACCTGCTGGAAACCGTCCGCGCCAACACCGAGAACGCCGAGACCCGCTCCCAGGCGCTCACGCTGCTCGGCGAGGCCGATCGACAGATGAAGTCGATGACCAGGGCCGCCGTGAGTCTCCAGAAGGCCCAGTTCGCGTTCGAGCACGACGACCTTCGCGAAGCCGAGCGTCAGGCCAACGCCGTGCTCCGCTCGCGCGATGTCGCGATGTCCGAGCGTCAGCCCGCCGACGATCTGCTCAACCGGATCGCCAAGCGCCGCTACGAGCTCGGTTCCACGGTCGATACCTCGCTCATGCAGGCCCAGCGGGATTACGACAACGGCAACTACGCCAGCGCCAAGGCCGGCGTGGAATCGGTCGATCGCATCGGCCTGCGTCTGAGCCAGGACCAGCAGCGCACGCTGAACCGCCTGCGCATGAACCTCGTCGAGATGGAACGCCAGAACGGCCCGTTCCTTCAGGATTCCGCGTCGCTTGGTGCGGTCTCCCCGGCCGGTCCGCGTGCCGCCGCCGAGTTCGCGTCGCTCGCCGCCAGCGCTCAGGACGGCAGCGGCAACGGTGAAGACGATCTGATCCGCCAGGCGAACCGCGACGCCGCGAACCGCGCGCTCGCCGCCGCCGACGAGGCCTTTGAGGCCGGTCGCTACGCCGAAGCCGCCCGCGCCTACGCCGCGATCCTCAACAGCACCGCGACCGTTCGCGTGCTGACCGATGCTGAACTCAACCGCGTCGAGTCCCGCAGCCGCGAAGCGAACCAGCTGCTCGGCACCGCCCAGCCCGGCGACCTCGACGATGTGGAAGCCGCTCGTCGCGTCATCCGTGGCCAGATCGAGACCGAAGTCACCAACCTGATGGAGATCGCCAGCCGCGAACTCGAACAGGGCAACATCGAGCAGGCCAACATCGCCATCGCAGAGGCCCGCCTCCGCTGGCAATCGGGCTACAACAACGGCTACTTCGGCCAGGCCGAGTACCAGCAGCGTCTCGGACAGATCAACGAGATGAGCCAGCGACTCGAGCAGCGTCGCGAGGAAATCCGCCTCGATGAGATCCGTCAGCGTGACGAGTCGCTCACCCGCGAGCAGGCCCGGCAGGCCGCTCAGGGCGAGCAGGAGCGCCGCGCCCGCGTGTCCGAGAGTCTCGACCGTCTGCGTTCGCTCCAGGCCGAGAAGAAGTACGAAGAGGCCCTCGAAGTCGTTGAAGAAATCCTCTTCATCGACCCGAACAACCCCACCGCTCTGTTGATGCGCGATGTGCTGCGTGACATCATCATCTACCGCGACTACCGCGACATCGAGCGCGAGCGCTCGTACTCCTTCGCCGAAGAGTCCCTGCGCATGTACGAGGGCACCATCGTCCCCGGAAATGTGCTCGACTACCCCGAAGACTGGCCCGAGATCAGCTTCCGTCGCGGCATGCGGGATGCGTATGTCGACTCCGAGGTCGACCGTCGAGTGCTCGCCACGCTGAACACCCGCCGCGTGCCGGCCCGCTTCAACAACGACACCGCCGAGAGCGTCTTCAACTTCCTCGCCGCGGTCACGAACCTGAACTGCGATGTGGACTGGGATTCGCTGGCCAACATCGGCATCGATCGCGACACCACCGTCGATCTCGAACTCAACGA
>CBFGVX010000094.1:0-10503 GCA_965652425.1 uncultured bacterium
TAGTGACCACGCGTGATGTACCACGCGCGGAGCAACAGGTCTTCATCCCAATCTAAGCGAAGCGCAGGCCCCGCGAGGTGCGGCGTGCACTCATTCGTTCAGCAACCTCTCCCACGCCGGTGGCATATCCACATACAGATCCACACGCATCATTTTCAGATGTACTGGGTCCAACCGTCTTGCCCTGAACCCAACTGAATGTGCAGCACCTCCAGCAGCCCCTCGCGCCCGCCGGCATCCAAGGGCACAGCCAACGAATTTCCCGACTCAAAGTTCAGTCTGAGCTCTCGATCAACATCGAACTTCGCGTCTTGAAGGATCTTGCCGATGAAGGCGCATAGGAGGTCGCGATAGCCGTCGTCGCCAAATCGCTTCGTAGCGCTGCCAGTGATTTCCACTACTGGCCTCACAAGACACCGAATCACCGAGCCATCAAAGTGCAGCTCGACATAGTCCTGCACGAACGACACCGCAGACAACTGTTCTCCGACCAATTCCTGCACTGATCGCCCGCCGGAGTGCTCAGGCGGAATCTGACCCCAGTGATCATTATCAATCAACCGCGTCACCCCCACCTTCGCCGCGCACAGCACCCGCGCGGGCTGCCCTTCCACGACCTCGCCGCAGGTCGCGGCGTCGCGGACCTCGAAGTACTCGAATCCGTCCCCCACCGCCCGGCGCATCACCTCCCGCCCGGCCTCTTCCGCTTCCGCCGCCGTCGCGCCGGCCTGACCCAGACGCTGCGCCACGCGGATGCCGCGTGACAGGCCGAGCGCTGACTCCCGGTCCTCGGGCTTGAGGTGCACATTGCGGCTGGACAGCGCCAGCCCGTCCGGCTCGCGCACCGTCTCGGCCCCGATGATCTCGACGCCCAGCCCCTCGCGGGCGCTCATCGCCGTCACAAGCTGCAACTGCTGCCAGTCCTTCTTGCCGAACACGGCAGCGTTCGGGCGGCACAGTTCCAGCAGGCGTCGGCACACGAGGTACACGCCCGGGAAGTGCCCCGGCCGGAATTCGTCCTCCATGCCCTTGTTGACCACGCACTCGGGCAGGTTCACCGGCCTCGACCATTCGGGGCCGTCCTTGCCGCCGGGGTACATCACCTCGACCTCGGGCGCGAAGATGACCTCGCAGCCGGCATCGGCGGCTTTCCGCGCATCCGTCGCCAGATCGCGCGGGTACATCTCGAAGTCCTTCGCCTCGTTGAACTGGGCCGGGTTCACGAACACGCTGGCGATCACCGGGCCGCTCAGCCCGCGCTCGTCGCGCACGCGTCTGGCCAGCTCGATCAGTTCGTGGTGTCCCCGGTGCAGCGCGCCCATCGTCGGCACGAGCACGCCCCCGGCCAGTCCGGCGAGGCCGTTCACATCGGTGACGATTTCCAAGGGTATCCGCTCGCTGCGCGCGTTCATGCCCGCAGCATATCCGTCCGCTCGCCGCGTTTCAGCAGCCGTCGGGGTCGGGCTTGGGCAGGTCCTGCTCGCCGAGCAGGTTGAAGTTCTTCCGGCGCAGGATCTGGCCCGCCAGCGTGGCGTCGTCGACGGCAAGCGCGATGGTCGGCGTGCCGTTGGGCCGGAGCATGACGGGGTAGGAGAAGCGGATGTTCAGCTCCGCCCCGAGCAGGTAGAGACACATCCGCGAGAGCGACTGCCCGCCGGTCAGTTCGACCACGAGCACATCCATCTCGCTGAAGGCCAGCCGGTGCTCCTGAAGGATCTGCTTGGCCGACTTGCAGTCGTTGGTGATGATGCGGACGACGGCGTGATCGGAGGCCTCGTGAACGCTCAGCGCGCAGACCTGGCAGACCGGGTGCCGGTCAAAGGTCTGGAGCACTTCGTAGAGCTTGCCGACCCGGTTGTCCAAAAAGACGCTGAACTGGGTGACACTCGGCGGGGCGTACCCCTGGCTGGTTTCCAATGGAGAAACGCTGCTCATCCCTCGCCAACCTCCGAACGCGTTCGCCGCGGCAGATGCAACACAGGGCCGCCGGTTCGCTCCGCGAACCCTTCCCGGCCTTCTCCTAAATTACCATCCGGGACTCCGAAAACCTAGTGAAATCCCGCTCACTTCGGGAGATTTCACCGGTTCTGGCGGGCGATTACGCCTGCGCTGAGCGTACCACTTCCAGCAGGCGGTTTCCGGGCTGGGGCTGTGGCGCAAGTCCAAGGGCAGCCCCACCTTGCAGCAGGCGTTCGATGGCTCTGGCTCCCCGCTCGCCGAAATCGAGGGTGAGGTCGTTGACATAAAGCTCAATGAAATGGTCCACCAGTCCGCCCTGACCGTCCCCGCCTGTGCGGGCCTCCCTGGTCGCGAAACGCATGGCGTAGTCCAGACCCTGTTTGCGGTTCGCGGCGGCGTAGTCGATGGATTGCCGGAGCAGGCGGGCCACTTCCTCGCGGGTTCCGGGGCCGTAGCGCTGGTCGAGGTCTGAGCGGATGGCGTTGGCCCCGAGCGGGAGGGGCAGCCCGCCGGTCTGCCCGGCCCACCAGACGCCGAGGTCGACGACTTTGGCGAGGCCTTCCTCGGCGTAGGTGACCTGGGCCTCGTGGATGACCAGCCCCGCCTGGACTTCGCCGGAAAGGATCGCGGGGACGACTTCGTCGAAGCGCATCGCGCGGTACCGGTTTTCCCCGAGTACCTTTGAAGTGTCTCCGGCGCTGAGAAGCATGTTCAGGACCAGAAACGCCGAGGTCCTGGTTCCGGGCACGGCGATCACGCCTCCGGCTTCGAGCATGGCGCGGAGCCAGCCGATGCCGATCTCCTGCCCGGCGAGCGCGGCTTCCCGCGCCACCGATTCGGTGACGAGGACCTTCGGCCCGTAGCCCTCACCGAAACTGCCGCCGCAGTCCGTGAGCATGTACCGATCTCGCGCGTGGGCGTAGGCGTGCATGCTCATGGCGGTGATGTCGAGATCTCCTCGGCCGACGGCGCGCCGGTTGAGCTGCTCGATATCTGCGGCGACGGGCCGAAATCGGAACCGGCCGGTGTCGATGGATGGTTCGAGGACCGGGGCATCGACCGGGCCGCCCTCCAGACCCGCGGTGCCGAGCGGCCACCACATGAACGCGTCGTCGGGGTCGGGGGAGTGGCCGATGGTCAGTTCGATCGGTTCGGATTCAGGCATCGGGGCATGGTAGGTCGCGGGTCAGGGCTTCACCCGGCGGTAGATGCCTTTCATGAAGGGCATCCACGAGCCGTCCTCCATCTCGCACTCCGAGCGCAGGTGGCGCTCGTCCTTGCTGACGATTTCCACGATATCGCGGTACCGGGCGGTCTTGGTCGGGTCGGTGAAGCTTGGGCCGGAGGTGTTCAGGGGCAGGGTCTTGCCGTCTGCCTCGCGCTTACCCTCGTAGACGAACATGTGGGCCATGGGGCTGCCGTACCAGGTGCCGATGTATTTGCCTTTGACGGGGTCGTAGCCGAGGGCCATGAATGCGGTCATTTCGCCGCCGTCGTCGGGCATGATGACGGTCATCTCGCCCTGCACCCATAGGTCGCCGACGGCTCGGACCACTTCACGCCCGTGCGATTTCATGGGCGGCTGGTCCGGGCCCATGTTGCACTCGTGCTCGAATTCCCACTCGCCGACCATCTGCTGGAGCCACTGGTGCTCTGGTGTCGGTTCGGTCTGCATCGCTCGTCCTCCGCTGCGTGGTGATTCGACTGCCCTCCTTGGCAGGCGACAGCGTATACCCTACCCAAACAAATACCGTTCGCAAGGTCTCGATGTGAAGTCGCCGGCGGATTTGCAAAACCAAGCATTTTAGCTGGGTCTATCGCCAGCCGCAGTATTCGAGGAGCCAGCGGTCCCTTGCCGGAACGCCCCTTTGCTTCGCCAGGTTGAGGTGCCGACGGATCCCAGGCCAGTAGCTGCGTACCCCGTCGAGCGTGTACTGGACTCCGCACTCCGGGCACGCTCCGACTTCGGGGGCACCGGCCAGGTCGTACAGACACCAGGGGCATTGGAGCGGGTCCTCGGATTCGGCGATGGCTCGCAGGCGCTGGCGTCGGGGCAGACCGACCGCTGCCGCGTAGATGAACAGTGGCAGCGCGAGAACCAATGCCGTACCCAGAAGCGGCCAGCCCCGCGGCACGAGACGCACATCGAGCATCCACGGCAGGCACAGCCCGATCGCGATCGCCAGCGCTGCGGCGATGGTGGCGTACTCGGATCGCACCCATTTGCCGTAGAAGGTTGGTCGCATGGCGTTCCAATTTCACGATGTCTATCCCGGCATTTCAAGGCATGTGCGCGCCGGTCACGCGGTCAGGAAGCCGTGGACCCATCCGCTTGATCTTTCCCGAGGTCGTACACACTGGTCTCGCGTACATCGAAGCCCAATCGGTGACGCTCCAGCGAAAACTTGTCGGGTCGGACACAGAAACGCTCCTGACAGTCCAGCCAGTACCCTCTCAGTCCCTCGAAGCTGTATTGAGCACCGCAACCGGGGCACCGTCCGGCGGGCGCTTCCTGCGTCAGATCGGCAACGCAGAACGGACACTGGCGGTAGTCGCGGAGTCTGGCGCGTTTGAGGAGAAACTGAAGGTGGTATGTGATGACCGTCGCGACACAAGCAGACGCCATCGCGGCCAAGAAGACCACGAAACCGGTTTGCGGAGAAACCTCGAACACGAAGGCGACACCCCAGAGAGCCGCGAGCGGGAGCACGATCAGGAAGCACCACACCCTGTGCCTGCTGTACGCCGACACCACTCCTCCACCGAACTTCGAACGGCGTAGTTTCCTCGCGCTTTGATGACTTTTCATCGTTGTCATACCGCACCTCCTTGGGTCTGTCTGCAGATCTGATGCCAGTCAGCGTACACTCTCCCTCCCGCCCATGGCCAAGAAGAAGAAAAAACAGACCGCCACACCCGTCATCGAGAACCGGCGCGCCCGCTTCGATTACTTCATCGACTCCACGCTGGAGGTCGGCATCCGCCTCACCGGGACCGAGGTGAAGTCCGTGCGCGACGGCAAGGTCTCGCTGAAGGAGGGCTATGTCCGCGTGCAGGAGGCCAACCCGCCCTCGCTGTGGCTGCACTCGGCCCACATCGGCGAGTACGACCACGCCAGCGCCGCCTTCCAGCACGACACGACCCGCACCCGCCTGCTGCTCGCCTCCAAGCGCGAGATCGCCGAACTCGCCAAGGCCACCGCCGTGCGTGGCGTCACCATCGTCCCGCTCAAGATGTACTTCAAGGGCCCCTACGCCAAACTCGAGATCGGCCTCGCCCGCGGCAAGAAGCAGCACGACAAACGCGACACCATCAAGGAACGCGAGTCGCAGCGGGATATCGATCGGGCGATGACGACGAAGGTCGGATGGTAATTTCACAAGGGTGCCGGGGTCTGTAGCCCGACCTGGTCGGGCGGAAGGCCTCGCCGGATGCAGCGGTCGAACCGTTCTTCGCGGGGCCTTCGCCCAACTTTCGTTGGGCTCCAGACCCCGGCACCCAGACTCACTCCGCCCTGCGCACCCTGTCTCCATCTATCGGGCGCGGCTCAAACACCCGCACCTCGCCCTTGCCCGCCTTCTTCGAGGCGTACAGCGCGCGGTCCGCGTTCACCAGCAACTGCTCCGCATCGAGTGGCCTGCTCTCCTGAAGACTGGCGATGCCGATCGACATGCCGCACTCCATGCAGCCGCAGTCCAACCCCCACGCCTTCGCCTGCTCGAGGAACTTCTGCTGCAGCCGCCGGGCGACCGTCAGCGCGACCTCGGCGCTCGTCTTGGGCATCACGATGACGAACTCGTCGCCGCCGTAGCGTGCGGCGAAGTCCGACTGGCGGATGCAGTCGCTCACGACATGACCGACCAGGCGCAGCAGCTCATCGCCGGCGGCGTGCCCGGCCGAATCGTTGACTTCCTTGAACCCGTCGAGGTCGATCATCACGCAGGAGATGTCCCCGCCGTAGCGTGCCGCTTCGGCGAACATCCGCCCGAGCCGGTTCTCGAGCTGCCAGCGGTTGGCCAGCCCGGTGAGCGGGTCGGTCCACGCCTCGGCTTCGAGTCGGGCAACGCGCTGCTCAAGCGCGGCGTTGCGGGTCTTCATCTGGCTGGTCGACGCCTTGAGTTCGCGGATCAACGCGATGCGGCGCACTTCGGCTTCGGCTCTGGCCATGGCGCGCTCGATGATGAGCCCGAGGCGGTCGGCCGTGAGACCGTCCCGCTCGACCGTGTCCGTGGCGCCGGCTTCGATGGCGTGCTGCACCCACTCCAGATCGCGCGGATCGCCGAGCACGATGACCGGTGCATCGCAGGCGAGTCGGTCGAGCGCTGCTCTTGCATCGAGGGTGCGCCCCTCGACCTCTCCCGGACCGAGGCCCTTGGCATCGATCAGGACCAGATCCGCACGCTCAAGCGTGAGCGCATTGCGCGGGGCGATGGGGCTCATCTGGCTGGATCCGTAGCACGCTTCGAGGGCGCTGCGCAGGCGCAGCGCGAGGGCCTGATCGTCGGTGATCAGGGCGACATTCGGGTACGAACTGGAGCGGGGATGATTCAACGACTCAAACTTCCGTTCAATCCGCGGTCGTGGCAAGTGACCCAAGGCCGGGGCCTGAACAATCTTTCCTACGAACGGTCCGGGAACATGGTTCATCCGGAGTCATCGGCACAGCCGGACCGGTGGTGGAGGCGGGTCCGGGAGTTGGATCCTGAAGCGCCATCGGGCCGTCCGATAACCGGAGGTCAGTCGCTGCGACGCGAATCCCAGCTCCACGCCGCGGCTCGATCCACCGGAGCGACCCGGGCCTGAGCCAGAAGCTGGCGGGAGAGCGCGTCCATGAGCAGCCGCTCTTCGCGCAGGCGGACCAGCCGCTCGAGTTCGGCCCGCACCTGCTCGAACGATGCTTCCCGCTGGGGCGGTACAGTTTCGTCGAGCACCACCACCGCGAACTGCAGGCGTCCATCGACATCCAGGGCGATGGGGTCGCTGATGTCGCCGACGGTCATGCGACTCAAGGCACTGCGGATGGCGTCCGGGTAGGTCGGATCGGCGGTGCTGATCGGTTCAACGACGCCGCCTCGCACCGCGCTGGGGTCGGTGCTGACTTCTGCCGCGACGCGGGAGAAGCTTTCGCCACCCCGAATCCGTGCGAGGGCGCGCTGGGCCTGATCGACCGAGTCGGTGGTGATGATTCGCACGCGATTGGCCGGCTCGTATCGGATGCGGTAAGCCCGCTGGAGACTGGCCTGATCGATGACCACACGCTCCTGAACCAGTGCGCGGAGCATCGCCGAACGCCTGAGCAGCGCGGCGTAGCGTTCGGGGCCGAGCCCACGCCGGCTACGCACCCCGTCGAGCAGGCGCTGGGCCTCATCGGCGTTCCGAGCGGCATCGTCGATGGCGAGCGTTTCCCGCAGGAGCAACTCCTCGCGTTCGATTGCGGCGTCGGTGAGTGTCAGGCCGCGCCCTCGCATTTCTGAGATGAGCATCGCTTCGAGGGCGATTTCCTCCAGCACGATGCCGCCAGCGGCTTCGGCCAGCAGAGGCCGGATCTGCTCCCATGTGATGTTTGAACCGGCGACGGTCGCGAAGATCTCGGAACGGTTCTCTCGCCGGACCGTCTGATCCGTTGCCGCCGGGCGTGTGTCCCGGGATCGGTCTGCGACATAGCGTTCGCTGGCTTCGAGGCCGCTGGAAGGGCCGCCCCCACCCGAACAGCCGACCACGCCCGTGAAAACTGCGAGTAGGCCCGCGGACACAAAGATTCGAGATCCATTGCTCATGCGCGATACGCTACCACACCATCCATGACCACCTCTCCCGACCAGTCCGGCCGATTGCCAGCTCTCTGCCCGTACTGCGGCCATGGGCACGCGCTCGCGCCAGACAAGCCCCGCCCGCTCCAGTGCGAATCCTGCAAGGGCCGCTTCGAACCGCTCTCTCGCCAGGCCACGCAGAACGCGATGGGCCCGTGGCAGATCCGCGATGCAGAGCAGCCCTTTCGCCCCCCCTGCTCCTACGAGACGATCGCGCGGCTGGCCCAGCGTGGAAAGATTACGCCGACGACCATCGTGCGTGGGCCGACGACGCGCCAGTTCTGGGCGTATGCGCGGGACACGCCGGGGATCGCCGCGATCCTTGGGCTGTGCCACTCCTGCCACACCGCCGTCTCGCCCGATGATCGGGCCTGCCCATCGTGCGAGGCGGAACTCCAGCCGAAGACGGATCGGCAGCAGCTTGGGCTGAGCCCCGTCGCTGCGCTGCCCGGCGAGGCGCCGCCGGAGCAGATCGCGGCTTTGATTCGGCCGCGCACGCCCCAGCCGATGCCACCGGTTCGGGTTGAACCGGTGGCTGAGCGAGCGGCCGAGCATGGATCTGAAGCGGTTGAACCGATCTTCGAGATGCGGAACACAGAGGAGCAGATCCTTGACGCGCGCCCCCAGCGCTCGGTTCGACAACGGGGTGAGAGGTGGCCCAATCTGGTGATCGGTGTGCAGGCCGTGCTGATCGTGGCTCTGATTTCGGCGATCGTGTGGCTGGCCGGGCCGTTCAGCGAAACTGAACAACACACGCAAGGACTCGCGGCGGGAGATGCACCGCCTGCCGTGGCGGAGATACCCGCGGCTACCGACTCCGGCGAAACCGACCTGGTGCCTCGTGAAGAGACCGGGCCCGAGCAGCCGACGCCCGATGAGGATGAAGCTGCGGATCTCGACACACTGATGGACGACGCGATGCGTCCGTACGAGAGCCGATACTGGCGGCTCGTGGAGGGAACACGGTCGGACGACCTGTCCACCTTAGTCCATGCGGTGGACCGGCTGCGGGCGTTGCGGGCCGAAGCGGCGGCGGCAGACCCGGATGCTGAATTCCCGCTGACGGATGATCTGATCGCGATGGCCACGGAGCGGCTCGATCAACTTCGATTGCTGGAGGAATTCGAAAAAGGCAACTGAAGCGGCCGACGCTGGGGGGAGTCGCGCGGCCCGCCTTGCGGCTACTATCGTTTGTATGCGCGAGACCACCCACTGCACACTTGAACCCACCTCCGGATGCCTGATCGTCCGTCTCAAAGGCCCGGCCCTCGCCGAGCAGGACGCGGCGTCGGTGCTCAGCGATCTTCACGCCGATGCCCCGAGCCAGAACTGGCGCGTCGCACTTGATATGACCAGGGTCGAGTTCCTCGCCTCGGCCGGGATCGGCGGCTTGATCGGCATGCAGCGCGCCTGCACCGGCGCGGGGGGGAACATGGCCATGTTCGGCGTGAATCCCCAGATCGAGGAAGTGTTCAAGATCACCAAGATGAACAAGTTCTTCACGATCACGAAAGACCAGCCCAAGGCCCTCAAGAAGCTCACTTGACAGGTGGCCTGAAGGGAGGCGATATGGCGACTACCACATATTCCGTCCGGGGCATGACCTGCCAGAACTGCGTTCGCAAGGTCAAGGAGGCGCTCGAGGCCGTCGACGGGGTCGAGAGCGCTGATGTTTCGCTGACCAGCCAGACGGCGACCGTTGAGACCAAGAATGAGCCGGACCCGAATACGCTGCGCAAGGCCGTGGCGGCGAAGGGCTCGTACACACTTTCCACTGACATCGGCAGTGAGCCAGAGGCGAGCGAGGATCAACCCGGAGAATCGCTGTATCCGCTGCTGCTGATCGTGGGGTACATCGCGGGAACTACGCTCCTCATCGCCGCGGCGACCGACAACTGGTCCGCCATGACCATGATGCGCCACTTCATGGCCGGCTTCTTCATCGTGTTCTCGTTCTTCAAGCTGCTCGATCTGCCGGGCTTTGTCAGCGCGTACTTCAGTTACGACCTGATCGCCCGTGCGATGCCCAAGTGGGGCTGGGTGTACCCGTTTGTGGAACTCGGGCTGGGGGTGCTGTATCTGCTCAACGCGGTGCCGATCGCGACGAACATCATTACGCTCGTGCTGATGCTGATCGGCTCGGTCGGCGTGCTCAAGGCGCTCATGGAGAAGCGAAAGATCCGCTGCGCCTGCCTGGGCACAGCGCTGAATCTGCCCATGACCAAGGTGACGCTGGTCGAGGACCTGACGATGACGGCAATGGCCGCGGCGATGCTGGTGCTGTACGCCGCGGGCTGATCCGGTTCACGCGCCAACCCCCATGTGCCGATAGTGGAGATGCCATGCAACCGCGCTCCACCGATGCGATCGCCGCCTCCGTGATCCGACATCTCGAATCACGGACCGGGCTGTGCCTCGATGAGTGGATCGAGATGGTCGCGGCGGAATGTGAACTCATCAACGGGACCGACGAGGCATCGAGCGCGGAAACCGTCTCGCCTCGCGCCGTGCGCCGGTGGATCACCGATCGGTACCGCGTCGGCCCGAAGGCGTCGTGGGTGATCGCGGCGGTGACGCTCCGACACCTCGGGCGCGTCGACCCGAGCCAGGACGAGATGGTCGACGAGCAGTATCTGGGGCGGTACGCGCCGCTGCGACCGGTGTACGACGCGATCGTGTTCGCCGCCCGCCAGCTCGGCGACGATGTGGAGATTCGCCCCGCGCTCGGTCATGT
>CBFGVX010000095.1:0-10087 GCA_965652425.1 uncultured bacterium
AACGCCGCCGGTTTCGACGGCTTCGATCACGCTGTTGCCGTCGACATTGCAGACGACGATTTCACCGTCGTCTTTCTTGAGTTCGAGGCGGTCGAGCCAGAGCTTGTCGTCTTTGGCGTGGGCGAACCAGGAGCCGGTTTTCTGCTGGCCGTAGCGAAGGACCGTGCCCTCGGTGCTGGTCTTCACGGTGCCCTTGCCGAAGGCGATGGACTGGGTGATGCGCACGCGCTGGCCGATTTGGATCTGGTGGGGGGCGAGTTGCATGGGGCTCAGGAGTCCTGGTCGGGGTTGGTCATGGGGGCGGAGGCATCGGTGCCGGTCGGCCAGCCGAACAGTTCGGGCTGGTCTTCGAGGCCGATGGGCCAGGCGCGGCTGGTCTCGACGCGCCACGGGCGGAAGCCGCCTTTCAGTCGGTGGGTGACCTTCTGGTAGGTGTACGCCACACCGTCGGCGTCGGCTTCGGTCGGCTCCATACCGTCAAGCGTCACGGGGCGGATGACATCGACTGTGGCCGAGTCAGCGCGGAGCCAGACGCGGGTGACCGAGTAGACCGGCAGGCCAAGGTAGCCGGAATCGCCGACGAGCATGCCGCCGGAAACGCCTGCGTCGCGCATGGAGTTGTCGAGGATCGAGCGGGCCCGCTCGAGGGTCGTGCCTCGCGGGAGGTTGAGCACCCAGCGCTCGGGCAGCTCGCCGGTCTGAGAATCGGACTGGAGCGTGCGGGTGATCGCGACGCGCATCAGGACCGGGATCGGGATGACATTGGGGTCGTTGACCGCGAGGTCCTGCCCGATGGGGGGGTAGTTGGCGTAGGTCGCGCAGCCGGGCATGCTGCTCATGCCGAGGGTGGCAAGGCCGAGCAGGCCCGCGCCGACCAGGGCGCTGACGGTGCATCCGACGGATTCGGTGATCGAGCGTGCGCTCATGATGACTCCGGGTTCGTGAGAGCGGGTTTCGGCGAGCGGAGACGCGGGAAAACCCGCCGCTCCGCCTCGCATCGGCCCCAAGTCTAGCCGATCGGGACCGACTACAGTAGCCGATGATGAACGATCGCCCATCCAGCACCCTTCCGGCCGATCCCGCGACCCGCCCCCGCAAACGCCGGGTGGTGGTGGGCATCACCGGGGCCAGCGGCGCGGCGTACGCCCAGAAGCTCTGCACCACGCTGGTCCGCCTCGGCCACGAGGTCCACATCGTCATCACGAACTACGGCAAGCGGCTCCTCCACGATGAACTGGGGATGGAGGGCGTGCAGCTCGACCTGCTCTGCGGCCTGCCGGAGGGCATCACCAGCGAGGAGGCCCGGGCCCGCGGCGTGGTGCTGCACCCGGCCAAGGATGTCGGGGCGTCGCTCGGCTCGGGCTCGTTCCGGCACGACGGCATGATCATCCTGCCCTGCTCCTCGAACACGCTGGGGCAGATCGCCTCGGGGGCGGGGGATCAGTTGCTGACCCGAGCCGCGGCGGTGGCGCTGAAGGAGCGGTTCCCGCTGGTGATCTGCCATCGCGAAGCCCCGCTGAACCGGGTGGACCTGAAGAACATGCTGGAGCTGCACGACGCGGGCGCGATCATTTGCCCGACCAACCCGGGGTTTTATCTTCACCCGCAGTCAGTTCAGGACATCGTGGATTTCGTCGTGGCGCGGGTGCTCGATCAGATCGGCATCGAGCACGATGTGAGCAAGCGGTGGGACCAGCAGTTGGCGGATGAGCAGGTGAAGCGACTGGGGGCGGTGGAGTAGGCCACAACGGCTTTGGCTGTCGTCGTGAGAACGGCATCTACATGCTACTGCTCTCGTTCTGATATTGACTTGTCGCGCGTTACGAGCAGACGGTTCCGAAGTTCGTCAGCACGAGATTCAAGTCGTCGAGGTTGACCACTCCGTCGCCGTCGGCGTCGCCGGTGGTCGTGGTCTGGCCGAAATTCGTGAGGACGAGGTTGAGGTCGTCGAGGTTGACCACACCGTCGAGGTTCACATCGCCGGGGCAGGACGCGTTGAACGCGACAAAGGCGTTGTTGTCGTCGAGGTTGATCCAGCCGATGTTCTCGCCCCACGCGTAGCCGCGGAGCCGCCCGCCTTCGATGCGCGCGGGATTCGCCGGCGAGGCGAGCGCACCACCCTCGAGGTTGATCCAGCCGATGTTCTCGCCCCAGGCATAGCCCCAGAGTGTTCCGTCTGGGTCGATGTTCACGCCGAAGTTCGCGCCGGTGGTGTTGAGGTACGGGCCGGAGCCGTTGCCGACATTGATCCAGCCGATGTTCTCGGCCCAGACGAAGCCGCGCATGTGGTTGCCTGAGATGAGCACGCCCTGTGTGCCGGCGGGGCTGCCGGCATCGCGCCAGTTCATCCAGCCGCAGTTCTCGCTCCACGACCACTTGTCGTCGGGGGAGACATTGGACTGGGCGAGCAGGGCGGGGGTGAGGGTAAGTGCGGCGAGGATGGTGATGGTGCGCATGATGGACTCGTTCAATAGGTGAAGTTCGCGTTGGGATCGGTGGAGCCGAGCGAGGCGCCTCCGGAGTTGCCGCTAACGCCCGAACCGGTCGCGGCGACGATCACGAAGCAGACATTGTTTGGTGTTATGACCCAATTGGTGCCATTCCCCGAGCAAGTGTTGCGTGCAATAAAGTTGAAGGAATTGATGCAATGTATTCCGCGGTTGTTGAGCGTGCAATTATTGCCTTCGATTCGATTGTCGTTTCCACTGGTTTGTATGCCGGCATATATTCCACCAGACGATCCTCCGTTTAGCCGGCAAACATTATTCACGACAAGACAGGCGGTCGAAGCCAATATGCCGTTCTCGACATTACTCAGAGCAGAGCAATTCGTGATGGTGGATCCAAGCGTAGCAAAAATACCGCTCGATCCATTTGCTTGCGACGAGCAGTTCGTGATGCATGATGCATTGCCCGCGGAGATGCCGAAAGCCCCGTTTGATCGAGACAGGCAATCCGTGATGGTGGCGTTTTCAATCGCGCTGATTCCAGAAATCCCGTTCTGAAAAGATACGCAATTCCGAATAATGGCATTGATTCCGGTTCTGATGCCATGAGCACCGTTCGATGACGAAGAGATACCTTCTATGATCGAGTTCGATCCCGCTCCGCTCGCGGCCAGATTTATCCCATCAGATCCCCAATTGCTGACGGTTCCGTTACGAATGACCAGATCATTCTGGACGCCAACGGTGCGTAGGCCCTGCGCCGAGCCGGGCACACCGAGCAAGGCGTACCCCATGAGGTCGATCGAGACATTGCTCGCTTCAATGGAGATTCCTATACGACCGCTGACTCCCTGCACATTGCCGGTCAAGTAATAGGAACCGGGCTGCGTGATCCGGAAGAGTTTGCTGCCGTCTCCCGGAGTGTTCTGAGCATTGATCGGGATCCGCGGCTCGGGTCCGGGCGTGGAGCTGATCGGTCCGGATGGAGGCGACAGCGGCCCGGCGTTGGCGGTGCTGGCGAGGAACGCGCCCGCGGCGAGCCCGCCAAGCCCGGCGAGCATCGCGCGCCGTGCGTGGATCGGTGCTCCGGCTTCAGTCGTATACGGCGTAGATTCGTGCGATTCGGTGTCGTTGATCATGCTGCTGTTGTCCCGTGTATCGGAGTCATAAACCGGCCCCACCAGAAGCGAAGGAATGTGGTGGCCGTTGTATCCGCGTGAATCGCGCGGGAGTTCCGCCAACAACGGGTATTTCCTTTGAGCGGGCACAGAACCCGGATTGAAGCGTGAAATTACCGGACTCGTGCTCAATAGGTGTAGTTCGCGTTCGGGTTGGTTGAGCCGGGTGAGGCGCCGCCGGAGTTTCCGTAGACGGCGCCCGGGTTGGTGGAGGCGGAGATGATCAGGCAGGCGTTGCCGGCGGCGACATCCCAGTTGACGACGAGGCTGCCCGAGCAGGTGTTGCGGGCGATGAAGTTTCCGCCGGTGCCGATCTTGATGCCGCGGTCATTGTCGGTGCAGGTGTTGTCCTCGATGCGGTTGTCGGTGCTGGTGGCGTAGATGCCGGCGCCGCCTTCGGGCCCGCTTCCGTTTCCGTTGCAGATGTTGCCGCGGACGAGAGCGTTCGTCGTGACACGGATGCCGTCGAGTATGTTGGAGTTGGCGATGCAATCGATGATGGAGTTAGCGCCGGTTGCGAGCATGCCGTTGCCGATGTTGCGGTAGGCGCTGCAGCCCTTGACCGTGTTGCCCGCGAAGAGGTTGAAGCCGTGGCTGCTGTTGTCGTAGGCCGTGCAGTTGTCATACGAGCCGCCCTGGGAGGAAAAGCCGATAGAGTTGGCGTTGGCGGTGCAGGATTGGATGGTGTTTCCCAGGCCGAGGCTGAACCCGCGTCCGGCGTTGTTCGAAGCGGTCGAGCCGGTCACGACGCAGCCGGTGTTGGTCGAGAACCCGTCGCCACCGTTCAGGCTGGCGTTGCACGCGGTGATGGTCGAGTTGGAGAGCACTCTGATGCCGTCGTCCCCGTTCTCGTTGGCGGTGCACCGTTCGATCCGCGACGAGGCCTGGGTGTAGATGCCGATGCGCGCGTTGCGGCTCGCGTCGATGTCGGTGATCACGCCGGTGGAGGGGTGTCCCCCGAGGTATTCGAACTCGATGCCGCAATCGCCCCAGTTCTGGACGGACCCATTGCGGATCGCGACGCCCTGCCCGTCGAAGCTGCGGACGGAGACGCCGTCGAGGGAGCCGGGGACGCCGTTGAGGAGGAATCCGTTCAGGTCGAGCGTGACGCCGCTGGCGTCGATCTCGATGCCGTGCTTGCCGACCACGCCGGTGACATTGCCGGCGAGGTAGTACGAGCCGGGCTGGGTGATCCGAAAGAGGCTGTCGGCGTCGCCTGGTGTGTTCTGCGCGTTCACCGCGATGCGTGGCTCCGGCCCCGGAGTCGAAGCGATCGGCCCAGGAGGCGGCGTCAGCGGCCCGGCGTTGGCGGTGCTGGCGAGGAAGGCACCGGCCGCGAGGCCGCCGAGGCCGGCGAGCATGGCGCGCCGGGGGTTGAGGATGTCGGAACTGTCGTCGGTATGGTCGTGGTGTTGTTCGTGCATGGGGATGTCCATTGAACGGTGTGGTTCAGTAAGTGAAGTTCGCGTTGGGATCAGACGAACCCGGTGAAATCCCTCCGGAGTCGCCGTTGATGGCGGGGGCGTTCGTTGCGTTGATGACGAGGCATGTGTTATTGGCGGCGATGACCCAGTTCGTGGTGTTGCCCGAACAGGTGTTGCGAGCGATGAAATTGCCGAACGACACGCACTCGATCCCGGTGCGGTTGTCGGTGCAGGAATTCGAATCGATGCGGCTGTCTGAACCGAAGGTGCGGATGCCGGCGCCTACCCCGCTGGTGCCG
This sequence comes from uncultured bacterium, assembly GCA_965652425.1. GTDB lineage: Bacteria > Planctomycetota > Phycisphaerae > Phycisphaerales > UBA1924 > JANSXG01. Next base: position 5,349 of record CBFGVX010000095.1, read on the forward strand.
TTGCTGTCACAAGCGTTGTTCCGGATGGTGGATTCGAATCCGGAGGAAATGCCGTGTACGGCGTTCCCCGAAGCCGTGCACTCAGCGATCGTCGAGCCGTTGGTAAGGACGATGCCGCTGCCGCCGTTTGCCCGAGTACAGCACCCGACCACAGTGTTGCCGGGACCGCTGGCAGCGATCCCGTTGAACGAGTTCTCGTTGACCGAACAATCCTTGATCAGATTGCCCAGGAACATGGTCATGCCCACGCCGCTGTTGTTGTGAACCGCGCAGCGCAGGATCAAGCACGACGAAAGGCAGGCCATGCCCCCGTTGCTGTTCTCCGTGACGATGCAGTCGGCCACCACGGTGGTGTTGCCGACCGTGATCCCCAGGTTCACATTGGCGTTCGCGAGGATGCCCTCCACCCGCGAACTCAAGGCGGCGTTGGTGTTCAGATCGACTCCGTTCGCGGACCACTTGCGGACCGAACCGTTGCGGATCGTGATGTTCTTGAGGTCGGCGGCGGCGGTGCGGATGCCGTTCAGCGAACCGGATACACCCTCCATCTCGAAGCCCATCAGGTCGAGCGTCACGCCGTTGGCGGCGATCTCGATCCCGTGCCGTCCGGACTGCCCACGGATGTTCCCCGTGAGGTAGTACGAGCCGGGCTGGGAAATGCGAAACAGCGCATTCGCGTTGCCGGGTGTGTTCTGCGCGTTCACCGCGATGCGTGGCTCCGGTCCCGGCGTCGAAGCGATCGGCCCCGCAGGCGGCGTCAGCGGCCCGGCGTTCGCCGTGCTCGCAAGCAACGCGCCGGCGGCGAGACCACCGAGTCCGGCGAGCATGGCGCGCCGGGGGTTGAGGATGTCGGGGGTGGCGTCGGTGAGGTTGTGGGGGTGGTCGTGCAAAGGGCTGTCCTTGAACCGGCGGTTCAGTAGGTGAAGTTCGCGTACGGATTGGTGGAACCGGGTGAGGTGCCGCCGGAGTTGCCGAGTATCGCGGTGCTCGTTGCGGCAAGGACCACGAGGCAGACATTGCCCGATGCGATGTTCCAGTTCTGGCTTGCGTTGAAGGAGCAGGTGTTCCGGGCAATGAAGTTGCCGCTCCCTGATACCCGGATGCCCTCGAAATTCGTGACGCAGTTGTTGTCCTCGATCCGGCAATCGCTACCAGAACAGAAGATCCCGGCCTGTCCGTCGTTACCTGAGCACATGTTGTTGAGCACGAGCGATTTGGAAATCACCCGGATACCGCCCAGGCCATTCGTGGTCGCCGAACATCCCGAAATAATGTTGCCCTCTTCAAGGAAAAAGCCGGTCTGTTCGTTGCTGATGGCGACGCATTTCGCGAAGACGCAGCCCAATCCGCCCTGAAACCCTATGCCCTCATTGCTTCTGGCCTGGCATGATTCAACGACCGCTCCGTTGCTGACCTTTATGCCACCCGATTGAATTCCCGAGGTCCCCGCCACACGGTTGGTGTACGCGCTGCAACCACGGACATGCAGCGCGTATCCACCCGTGTCGTTGATCCCCCAACCACCGTTCTCGAACGCATTGATTGATTCAATCAAACCAGAGTCGATGGCTATCCGAAGACCGTCGTTCGGCCACCAATGCACCGAACCGTTCCGAATCGTGATCCCACGGCGGAAACCGGCCATGAAAACGCCACTTAGCGCGCCCGTAACGCCCTGAAGACTGAAGCCCATCAGATCAAGCGTTACACCGCTCGATACGATCTCGATCCCGTTCATCCCGGCCTGGCCGATTATGTTCCCCGTCAGGTAGTACGAACCGGGTTCGGTGATGCGAAACAGCGAGTCGCTTGTCCCCGGCGTGTTCGTCTGATTGATCGGTATCCGTGGCTCCGGCCCCGGCGTCGAAGCGATCGGCCCAGGAGGCGGCGTCAGCGGCCCGGCGTTCGCCGTGCTCGCAAGCAACGCGCCAGCGGCGAGACCGCCGAGGCCGGCGAGCATGGCGCGGCGTTGGGACAGCACATCGGGAGCATCACCGAGTGGGGCGGGGTCGGGGGTCATCGGTTGTCTCCTCCTCAACGCGAAACCGCGCGGCCAACGCGCCACGACGATTTCACGCCGAACCAATATGCCACCAGATATGGCTAGGAGATAGACAAATTCCTACCCTCATTGCAGTTTTTAACCATCGCCCCCTCACCACACCCGAACCACCTCCAGCCGCCCATCCGGGCCGGCGGGTTCCGGGGGCATCGCCGCCGCGCCCGATCCCTCCTCCGTCGCACGCCGCAGCGTGTACAGCACCGCCTGCGGCGGACAGTGGATCCGCATCGGCATCATCTGAAAGCCCACGCCCCGCGTGACTCCCAGCACGGTCGCCCGGTCAGGCGGCGTGCCGTCGTGCCGGAACCGGTATATCCCCGACGGCGCGCGCCGAGGGATCAACGACGACGCCGTGAACGCCGCGAGCACCCCGCCCCCCGGCGTCGGCACGCGCACCTGCCCACCGTGCGTGTGCCCCGCCAGCAGCAGGTGGGCCCCGGCCCGGTGCGCGTCCGGCGTGCAGTCGGGGGTGTGCCCGAGCGCGAGCCGGAAAGGCGCCCCCTCGCGCAGCGGCTGCGGTCTGCCCTGCGGGTCCCCCTCGAACCGCTCCGGCCAATCGCTGCCCACGAGTTCCAGCGGCAGCCCCTCGATCGGCAGCGCAGCGCTGTGCATCCATCGGACCGGCCAGCCCTCCGACCGGGTCCTATCAATCGCTCCGTCCTTCAGTTCCGCGTGGTCGTGGTTGCCGAACACCCCGAAGCAGCCCAGCCGGCTCAGCTTCGCAGAGGCGTGCACCAGGTCCCGCAGCGCCTCGGTCGCCATCGGCTCATCGCCGTCCACGCTCATGTAGTCGCCCGAGAGCACCACCAGGTCGATCTCCGGCAGGTCCGGGTCGGGCCGGTCGAGCTGATCCAGCAGGCGCGTATGAAGGGCCCGACCCGCGCCGTTCCGCTTTGAGACATGGGTATCGCTGATCTGCAGCAGCGTGATCCCCTCCAGTTCCGCAGGAAGATGGGGGATCGCAAGGTCCGCCCGCTCGAACGCGACGGCGTCGTTTTCCGGATGGGGGGCTGGCCACTGCATCGCTCGTTCAGGGTCCATCGGCTCAGAAGCCCGCCCTGTGCCAGTCCGAGCGGTTCGATCAGGCGGATTTCGGGCGTTCATCGGGCGGATTCCGGGCTCCGATGGGGTGGCAAAGCCGGGCCTGCTCAGGTAGCGTGTCCCATCTGGACCGGGCGGATCGCCCCGGCGTGTGGTGTTCTCGGCGTCCTCAACAGGCGGGACCCGGATCTATATAGAGGAAGTCGCCATGGCGAAGATGTTCTACAGTCTCGATGAGGCCGCGAAGAAGCTCGGAAAAACCGAGGGCGAGGTCCGTGAAATGGCCTCCAAGGGCCAGCTCACCGAGTTCCGCGACGGCGACAAGCTCATCTTCAAGGTCGATCAGGTCAACCTCATCGCCGGCGACGGCGGGGCCGACGAGTCGGGCATGATCCCCCTCACCGACTCCTCCTCCGGCGATACCGCCCTCGGGCTCGACGCCTCCGAAACCTCCCTCGGCATGGACTCCGCCGACAGCGGCAGCGACGACCTGCTCAGCATGGACTCCGGCGGCAACTCCGGCGTCAGCGTCTTCGACGCCGACGAGGTCGGCACCGTCGACGCTTCCGCCGACACCCTCGTCACCGGCGACGGCGGCATCGGCGATGTCTCCCTGGAATCCTTCGGCTCCGGCTCCGGCCTCATGGACCTCACGCGCGACAGCGACGACACCGGCATGGCCACCGAAGGCCTGCTCGACGAGCTCTACGCCGGCGACGAAGGCGGCTCCACCGGAACCGCCGCGGCGGGCGCGGACCTCTTCGACGGCCCCGCCTCCTCCGGTCGCGATCTCGGCTTCGGTGCCGGCGCGGGCGCGGGTGCCGGTGCGGGCGCGATGGTCGCCGCCGAGGCCTACGACGGCAAGGGCTCCGGGCTCGCCGGCGGCCTCGCCATCGGCGCGATCGTCTCCCTGCTCGCCGGCGTCGCCGTGGTCCTGATGGGCATGGTCGGCGCACCGCCCGTCGACCTGTTCGACGCGTTCAACCAGAACCTGCTCATCCCCGTCGCCATCCTCCTCGGCGTGACCCTCATCGCCGGAGGCATCGGCTTCTTCATCGGCGGCAAGAGCTGAGCCAAGCGGACAAGTGATCGATCGACGAACGCGGCCTGAAAGGGCCGCGTTTTTCATTACGCGATGCACCATCCAAACAAGAGCCCGAAGCGCGAACTTCGGGTACCCCGTCGCCCCCAATCTCAAGACCGGGCGCGAGCAGGTTGGCCCGAAGTGTACGGTTGAGGGGGTGGCCGGAATCTCCCCGCGTGTGGCATGCTCAAGCTCGCTTGAGCATGGTTACTTGCATGCCCAGCGTGTACGGCTTAGGCGATAAAGTCCTCGATGATCTGATCCGCTTCAGCGGCCATACCGCGTTCGATCTCGTCAGCTTCGGCACGGGCTCGCGCGGCCTCCTCAGCTAAGTCTGCGATCCGATCCTCAACCGCCTTGCCGAGACGCACGACAGGGAAGCGGGCAACATCCCCGGGGTCGAGGTGCGGGATCGATGTGCCGTATGCCTCTCGGATCAGCACGGGGCGACCAAGCGTCGGGTGGGTAAGCGCAGTCAGAAGGTAGCCCGCGCGGATTTTCTTCGGATCCGGGATGATGAGATCCGGATCGAAGTACATCGTCACGCCGAGG
>CBFGVX010000096.1:0-9936 GCA_965652425.1 uncultured bacterium
GATTGGGCCGTTCTGGGAGAGGTGGGTCTGCGCTGCGGGTCTGGGCTACCCGTGCTGACTTCGGTGGTGACCACGATGGATTGACTGGGTTCAAGCCGCAGGAGTTCGGATTCGAATTGACCCATGGGACCCAGAGTGAAACTTGCTGACTGGGCTGCGATATCGGTGAGCAGCACGGACGCCCCAACTGTGGTGGCGATTGTGGCCGCGGGGGCTCCAGAGTTGCGGGAATTCGGAGCGTTATCGATGCGAAGCGAGTTGCCGGCATCGTCCACAACAAGGGCTCGAACGGAGGTCCGATTCTGGAGATAGGCCCGGACGGCATCGAGGCGCTCGGATTGCGTCAATGTCCGGGAGAGCAGCTTGGGCAGGAGAGAAGCTTCGGCTTCGCCATCGGTCGGCCACACGGGAACGAGTGTTCCGTTGGGCAGCCTGGTGATCGCCGTGATCCGCGCGAGCAGCCGGGCGGCGAGGTCGGCGTCCGCGGTCTGGATCGACGAGATCGCCGATCTCCATTCGTCCTCGAATGTTCGTGCGACCCCGCGGAGGACCGCGTCATCCATGGGCGATGCTTCGTCAAGTGAGTCCGTGCCGAAGAGCCGCTGTGCCGTGAGCCGCTCGGCGAGCAGGGCGACTCTCCAGCGTCTGGTCGGGTCCTGCGCTTCGCGGGCGAGCAGGTCTCCGAGTGCTCGCCATGCCTGGGTGTCCGCCTGCGGGTTCGGGATTCTCCCTGTGGGGAGGGAGGTGGGGGCCTCGGGGAGACGCACGGGGAAGACCTCTCGACCGATGCGGATGGATACCGCTCGTTCGCGCTGGTCTTCGGAGCGGCGGATCGATGCATCGTCGTACTGCTCGGGCAATCGGATGAAGAGCATCCAAGTGATCGGGTCGGATGATGGATCAGCGGCGAACTGCTCCGGCTCGACCACGGTCCAACGGGTCGGGGGGGCGAGCCAGCCGGGGGCGATCGCGGATTGATCGCTGGATTGGGCTGCAAAGCCGAGGATCTGGGAGATCGGCTGCTGAGATTGATCAGCTGCGGGGACATCGACGAGAGAGACCGGTACGAGATCCGGGATCCAGACCGAGGTCAGCTGGTCCACGCCCTCGGGGGCGGCCAGCCGGATCCGGATGGGTTGCCCCGGCAACGAGACGAGCGACCCTTCGACGATCAGGTCGGGAGCGGCGCGGACCATACGGGGGGACTGGGTTTGGGCCGATGCGATCGGAGCAACGAGCGCACACATTGCGCTGGCTACAGACACGAGGAAGAGGAAAATCGGGTTGGTCGTCCGGAGTTGACGCAATCGTTGGCCCGTATGGATCGATGGTTCGAAAAGCGTTCAGCGATGAAATCGCAGGGCCCGACACTGTACTGGAGCATGGCTCGGGAGGCAGACCGTGATATCTGTGATGGCTGATGGGAGCATCGAGTTCCGGTTGTTTGCTCGGGGAGCAGGCCGTGTTGAACTGCTCGGGAGTTTCACGGGCTGGGAACGCGAGGCCATCGAGATGCAAACTGTGGGGGACGGCTGGTTTGTCGCCAAGTTGAGCATTCCCCACGGCGACCACGAGTTTCAGTATCGGATCGACGGAACCACCTGGCTCGCGGACTACGGCGCGAGCGGCGTGCGAATGAACGAATTCGGCCTGTGGGTCTCCCAACTGGTCGTGGCTGAACCGCGCCCACGACGGATGGTGGTCCAGACGCGTCCGGTTCGGCCTCAGGTGACCCCGGCCCCCGGTGGCCGGGTTCGGTTGACGGCTGCCTGAGGAAGATCAGGCGGTCATCTGGACCTGCTCGGGCAGTGTGTCGAGCATGTTCTGGACGACGGAATCGGGCGTGAGGCCCTCGGCCTCACCCTCGAAGTTCAACACCACGCGGTGCCGCAGGGCGGGCAGCGCGACCTTGCGGATGTCCTGGATGGAAACGGTCGGTCGGCCTTCCACGAGTGCGCGGCACTTTGCGGAGAGGACGATGGCCTGCGCTGCACGAGGGCTGGCACCGACGCGAACGAACTGATTGACCATCGGCGTGGCGAATTCGCCTCGGGGATGTGTCGCCAGCACGAGGCGTACGGCGTAATCCTGGATGTGGTCGGCGATCGCGACACGGGTGACCAGTCGCTGGTGGGCAAGGATCTGCTCGGCGTTCAGGACGGGCTTGATCTCGGCGCTGATGCCTTTGGTCGTGCGGTTCAGGATCTCGCTGAGTTCGGCTCGCCCTGAATAACCCACTTCGAGTTTGAGCATGAAGCGGTCGAGCTGGGCTTCGGGGAGCGGGTACACGCCCTCCTGCTCAAGCGGGTTCTGTGTGGCCATGACGAAGAAGGGGCGAGGGAGTTGGTAAGTCTCGCCGGCGACGGTCACGCTGCGCTCCTGCATGGCTTCGAGCATGGCGGACTGCGTCTTCGGGGTGGCTCGGTTGATTTCGTCGGCCAGAACGATCTGGGCGAAAATAGGCCCGCGCTCGAACACGAAGCGGCGGCCTTCCTCGGTTTCCTGCACGATCTCGGTGCCGGTGATGTCGGCCGGCATCAGGTCGGGTGTGAACTGGATGCGGCTGAACTGCAGCGAGAGCGCTCGGCTCAGCGAACGGATCAGCAGCGTTTTTCCCAGTCCAGGAACACCTTCCAGCAATGTGTTCCCGCCGGTGAAGAGGCAGGTCAGCACGCCCTCCACGATGTCGGTGTGCCCGACGACGGCGAGGCCGACTTGCTCACGGACGCTCAGAAAATCGCTTCGGAACTGTTCCGCGGCGGCCTTCACTTCGTCGAGAGTCACTGGGTCGGACCCGGAGCGGGTGGATGCGGGAGCGGAATCGGCTGGGCTCATCGTGGGGGGTCTCCGTGTTTCACGGAGTATAGGTTGCCCTTTCAAGGGATTCACTGCGTGTGTCCGCTTGAAGTTAGAGCGGTGCCGACAGGGGAAGGTCGAGCGATCCGCACATCGCGTCGTGCACAGAGTGAATCGGCAGGAAGGGACTGAAACTCTCCGAACCCGGACCCAGGGCGGTCAGCTCGACATAGTCCGCGGTGTGGTTCGGGCTGAGGAAGGCGACTTTGGTGTAGTTGGCCAGAATACTGCCGAGCGGGCCGGCGTTGCGGTTGGCGAGCAGGAACGGGTCCACGGCATCACCGGATCGCCAGCGCCGGATGATCTCAAGGTCACGGCGGGAGACCGAGATGTTGGTGGCCAGCTCGATGATCGAGTGCGTCCGCTCGGTGTCCTCGGCCGGCACTTCCTTCAGTTCGCGGAGAATCCAGTCGAACGACCGGGTCATGCCCTCGAGGCGAGCGAAGCCCTCGATGCCCAGTCGCGTGTAATCCGTCAGTCCGGGGTTGGCGTTGCCGTGATCGGTGGTCACGATAAGAAGGGTGTCGTCACGGGAGGAGACGAAATCCAGGGCGACGCCGAGCGCATTATCGAAAGCGATCTGGTCCGCGATGAGACTGCCCGCGTCGTTGTTGTGTGCGGCGTGATCCACGCGACCTGCCTCGATCTGCACGACGAATCCGGAAGACGAGGGGCTGAGCCAGTCGAGCGCCGCAGAGGTCATCGCGGCCAGCGACGGCTGCTCGTCGGGTCGGTCGAGTTCGTAGGCCATGTGTTCTTCGGAGAAGAGGCCAACGAGTCGTTCCCGCGCATCGAAGGGCTCGGCTCTGTCCGCCGCGATCCGTTGGGAGAGATCGCTCGCGGATCCGAGCCACGACCCACCGTTCATGTGGTCGCGGAACTTGTTCCGCCCGCCCCCGAGGAGCAGTTCGTATTCGCGCTCGATGAGCTGCTTGGCGATGAGCGATTCGACGTTGCGATTGCCGCCGAAGACATTGCATGCGAAGCCGGCTGGGGTGGCGTGCGAGAGGCGTGTGGTGGTGACGAGGCCGCAGGCCTTACCGGCATGTTTCGCTCGAAGCAGGAATGGCGATCTGGCGGTTCGGTCGGGTGTCTCGCCGATTTTTCCGTTTTCGACAAGAACGCCGAGTCCCCACGCCGTCGCCGCGGCTGCGGAATCGGTCACGAGGGAATTGAACGAGGCGGTATCGACTACCGATCGGCGGGCTTCCGGGTTGTTCTGAATCAGAGACAGCCAGTGCGATGTTTGGTCCCGGGTCTGGCGGAGTTGCAGATCCGCGAGTTGCAGCGTGCCCATCGACATGCCGTCGGACACCATGAAGATGAGGTTCTTCGCGTGGCGTGTTGTGTCTGAGTGTCTCCGGGGTTTCTGCGACCGCTCAGGCATCGGCGAATCGGGGAACCGAGAACCGAATGCGCCGTATCCAAGTGCAGCGCCCGCACCGACGGCGGTCAGGAATGACCTGCGGTCGATGCCTCCGGCCGGGCTATTCGATTGCGTAGCGTGTTCGGATGGCGATCCGTCGTTCATGTCCGTCTCCCTGAGGCCATGACGATAACCGCGCGATGCTGCATCGAGTGCTCGAATGACGCGATCTCGCGCAATCTGAACATTCGACCCTGCTATTCAGAACCGAAACTCGAACGATGCGGCGAGCAGCAACTGGGGATCGGTCTCCGTCTCGTTGAGTTTGTCACCCGAGGAGTCGGTGAATGTGAATTCCTGCCAGACCGAAGCGCCGAGCTCGAGCTTGAGCGATACCGCCGGGCTTGGTGACCAGGCCCCGTGCGCTCCAACCGTCACGCGATCGTCGCGGAAAACGCCATCGGGAAGATACGGATTGTCCCTGTCCGTGCGGTAGTCACGGGTGGAATATCTGGCAAAGAGGCCGAGCTGCAATTCATCGCTGGTCTGCCAGATGAGGCGTGCGGCGATCCCTTCGCTCTCCAGGTGCAGCGAATCGGTGATCTGCCAGCGGAAGCCGATGAGCGGAATCACGAGCGTGTCGTCTTCGATCTTTGTCCTGACACCGACGCCGAGTTGGAGCGAGAAGTCATCGGTGAATCTGTACCCGAATCCACCGAAACCGCCCCCGAACAGACCGTCCTCGATGTCGGCACCTGATTCGTAGCCGGCTCCGATGAATCCCGTCGCGAACAGCGACCAGGCCTCATCGACCTGATAAGTCATGCCGAGTGCGAGGCGGGACTCGTGCACCGTGTCGAACGGGCTTTCGCCGTCGACGCTGCCGGGGAACAGCCCGGAAGCGCGATCGAAATCGTAGTCGGACCCCTCGTGGCGGAACGACCCGTTGAAGGCGAGTCGATCGCTCGCGGCGTGCCGGAAGGAAAGTTCGGCCCCCGCGCGAACGATCTCGACATCACCCGAGGAATCATCGACATCAGAAGCCGTGAAGTACTGTCCGAACAGGCGAGCGGAGAAGGAAGACGATCCTGAAGAGACCGAACCGGTCTCGCTGGATTCCTGGGTTGGTTCGATGGCCAACCCAGGAGCCGCGATCGCCAGGATCGCGAATGACACATTGAGGACTCGTGGCAAGCGAAGGGGCATGGATCATCCTTGAGAAGAAGATGGCATCAGACTCGCATTTTGCGATCGAACAGGAGCCACTCCAATGTAAGCAAAAGCACGGCCGCGAGGACGAACCAGTTCCAGATCTCGCGCTGCGCCTGTGCGTTACCCGTCCCGCCTGACGCGGTTTCGCCCCCGATCTCGATCCGCGGGATCGCCGCGGTCAGCGATTCGAACGGGTCCAGCAGGTTCACCGCGACGAGCCGGGGTGTCCCGCCGCTATCTTCTGAGGGAAGCAGCTCGTATATGCCGGCTCGTCTCACCGGCGGGATGGTGACGGGTTCGTTGGCTGGAGGGGGTGAGATTCGAAGTGTGTTTCCGTCCTCGTCAACGAGTGTTGCACCGCCAGCAATCTCCTCGCCACTCAGGCGGATCGGCTCGGATGTGCGGATGGCCCTGCCGGTCTGGGCGTCGGTTGAGAGAGCAAGAAAGTCGATCGCGTTCTGGACGAAAATGGGAAAGCTGCGGTCCTGCCACCAGTTCGTCGCGTCAAGGTCAAATGCCACGGCGAGCGAACGCGTTCTGCCGTGCTCCACGAGCGCGATCAGCGGCGTCGGGTCGCTCGCCAGTTCGGTGGTCCGGACGACTCCGGAGCTTCTCTCGGGATCCGCGGATTCGTCTTCCGGCAGCGACAGAGTGCCCCGCTCGTAGATCAGCACGCCATCGGGCACGACATTCCGCATCACCGGATGGGAACGACGCCAGTAGAGGAATTCGCTCGAACGAGCCACACCGCTCCGGTCGATTCGCAGGCCGGTGTCCGGCGGGACTGCATCGAAGTACAGGGCGGGAAGCACCGGAAGCGTCGGCGGGGTGACTGAATCGTAAACGACTACATCAAAACCCGAATCACCGGGCCCGGAAATCAGACCCTCGCGGGTCGCTTCCGATGCGCTGATGACACGGACGAGATCGGGCTCCGGGTAGAGGGTTTCCAGTGCGAAGGCAAGGTTCGCAGAGCCGTTTGAAAGCGGGCCGTCTTCTCGAATCATCAGCAACCGCAGCGAGCGCGGCGGGGGGAGGACCAGCCATGCCCGATTGTCGGATTCGAGCGCGTCATCGATGCCGACGCTCACAGATAGCAGACCGCCTCCGCTGCGATTGATATCGAATGTGAAGGTGGATTCCGAAGTCGGGACGATCCGGTTGTCGGTTTCACTCTCCTTGGCACTCGGCAGGGTTGGTGTCGCGACCGCAACCACCTCACCGTCTACGCTGCACCGGAGGGTGACGGGGCGTTCGCGCCTGAAGGTGGACTGCAAACGGGTGAACACTCGGATCGTCTCGGGATCATCCAGATCTCTCCGCACGGACAGTCCGATGATGGCGACATTCTCGCTCGCGAGCGGCTCGACGCTCTCGGCCGGAAACTCGGGGCCGGTGTAGACGAATTCGAACTCGATGCTGCCGAGACCCGGTGCGGATCGATCTTCGGCCGGATCAGGGAACGCGCCATCGGAGAACAGCACCACCCTGGGTGGAGCGCTCATGGGGTCGTCCGGCTCCTCGCCGCCCTCCTCGCCCGGCCTGCTGACGAACGCCGTCAGCACCTCCAGGGCGTCAGCGAGTCTCGCGGGCTGATCCGAGGGCGCGATCCCATCGATGGCCGCGGCGGCGACTCCGCGATTGCGGGTAAAGTTCGTCAGCGTTCGCGTCTGACCCGCGATCTCGATCACCATCACGCGGGTTTCAGAAGGAAGCGAGTCCAGATACTCCCGGGCGGCTGCCTGTGCCTTTTGAAGACGGGATAGCCCGGACTGATCGTCCATGCTGCTCATGGATGCGGAGGCGTCTATCAGAAGGACCACGCGGCCCTGCATCGGTCCTCCTTCCAGTGCCGGTCGTGCCGCGGCGAGGATCAGGCAGATCAGCGCAAGAAGCTGGATGAAAAGCAGGACACTGGGACGGATCCAGCGAATGGGCGCGTTCACCTGCAGGTCGTTGACGGCCTGTTCCCAGAAGAGCGTGGAGCTGACGCGCATCGGACGCCGGCGCAGCTTCAGAAAATAGAAGAACAGGAACGCGGGAATCGCCAGAGAAGCCGCCACCAGGCCGGTCATGGGCGCGAGAAACTGCAGGCCAAGCGTCTGACTCACGATCGGGTTGGCGTGGAGGAGTGCGGTCATCGGTGTTCAGAGTACGAGCGGACCATAGTGCCACAGGCGGGAGCCGGCCGCGAATGGTGGTTTTTCACCGGCATTGAATCGATGATCGAGACAGGATTACCATCCCGAAAAACCCCGTTCGCTTCTGCATTCATGATGGCGATCCTTGGGTAGCGGTTGGAGCACCCCAGTCTCATCACGGTGATCAGGAGGAGGTGCGAAATGCTTGAGTGGGGGAGATGCGGTTCTATGTCAATCGCTGAGGTATGCCCGTGAATCACTGGGCAACGCGCTCCTGCAGAAGCCGTACGAGCCAACGAGCGAATGCCTGCTTGCCTATTTTCCCATCGGTCGAAGCGATTTCGCCCCCCGGGCCGACTATCGTTGCCTCAATATCCGATGCATCCATGGTTTCAAGCGGATTGGCCACAATCAGGTCTATCCCTTTGCGTTTGAGCTTGGTCCCCGCGACTTGGAGTAGCCCGGTGGCGGGTTCCAACGCAAATCCCACAATCAGCCGGGGAAATCCGCCCCAAAGTTCCGAGCGATTCCTCGCACATCCCGCGACGAGATCCGGCGTGGACTCCAGTTCCAGCGACATTCCCCCCTCCGCGCGTCGCAATTTCTCAGATATTTCGTTGGCTGATTGGGCCTTTGGGCGATAGTCAGCCACCGCAGCGGCCATGATGAGGATGTCCGAGTTCGGGGCCTGCTCATCGAGGCATCGCTGGAGGTCGGCGGTGGTTGTGAAGCGGATCAGATGGAACCGCGATGTCCGCTCGTGCGAATCGGAGGCCGCGACCGGATCGGTGTCCGGGAGTGGTGTCGTGCGCGGTTGGAGGTGAGTCGGCCCGAGTGCCAGAATCACCTCCCACCCCGCATCGAGGGCGGCCTCGGCGATCTCAATGCCAACCCTGCCCGATGAGCGGTTCGCGAGGTAGCGCACACGATCGATCGGTTCATGGGTTGGACCGGCGGTGATGAGGACGCGAAGCGGTCGCATGGTCGAGGGATACCTGATTGAAGGGGCCAATGTTGGGAATCCGGATCGTACACCCCAGCCCGGTCTGCCATCGATTTCGCTGCCATGATGTGCGGATCGATGGTTTGCCGTCGTGGACTCGAAGTGAGCTACAGTCACCCAGGTTTGCCGCATGAAGCGGCCCCCAGCATAATGCCCAGCCCGACTTGTCAGCATTTGGTTCGGGCAATCAGAGCGGGCAGCCAATTCACCCTGCCCCTACCGCGATAGGAACCGAGACAGAACATGGCGAAAGTGAGAAAGAAACTCGGGCAGATCCTCGTCGATACAGGAGCGATCACCGCCGAGCAGCTCGAGACAGCCGTCACAATGTCCAAGGGTGCCGGCAAGCGCATCGGCGAGATCCTCGTCGAGGCCGGGATGTGCTCGGAAGAGCAGGTTGCCGAGGCCCTCGGACAGCAGTTCGGCATCGAGTACCTCGATGTCGCCGACGAATCGGTCTCCTCCCGGGTGGACCCCTCGCTGCTCCCGAAGGACCTGATCCGCAAGCACCTCGTGCTCCCGCTCGGCAAGGAGAGGGGACGGCTTGTGCTGCTGATGCACGACCCCAAGGATCTGGAACTGATCGACATGATCCGGTTCCGCCAGAACACCGAGGTCGAACCCAAGATTGCCGCTCGCGGTAAGCTCAAGGCCTACATCGACAGCAAGCTCGAAGGCGGGGCCAAGCCAATGGTCCCCGGAGGCAACGAGTCGCTGCTCACCGCCTCCATCGACAAGTCCATCGACAAATCGGTCGATCGCTCCGTCGACTCATCGATCGACCAGGCCGCGGAATCCGCGCCGATCATCAAACTTTGTGAGCGGATCATCATCGAGGCGGTCCGGAACCGTGCTTCGGATATTCACATCGAGCCGATGGCGGATCGGGTGAGACTGCGCTATCGCATCGACGGTGTGTGCATCGAGCGCGACAACCTCCCCAAGCGTATGCAGAACGCCATTCTGGCCCGCTTCAAGTTGATGGCGGGTGTGAACATCTCCGACAAGCGGACCCCGCAGGACGGTCGCATCAAGATGTTCATCCCGCCCCAGGAAGAGGGGGCCGAAGGGGAGACCGTGGACTTCCGCGTCTCGGCCTGCCCCGCCTACCACGGCGAATCCATCGTGCTTCGTATTCTCCGTCCGGACTCCGTGCGTATCGGTCTGAAGAATCTCGGCTTCGAACAGGACACGCTCGACAGCTTCAACCGGATCATCCGGCGCCCCAACGGCATCTTCCTGGTGACCGGCCCGACCGGTTCGGGCAAGACCACGACGCTGTACTCAGCGCTCGATGTGCTCAACCGCCCAGACAAGAAGATCATCACCGCCGAAGACCCGATTGAGTACGCGTTCAC
>CBFGVX010000097.1:0-9787 GCA_965652425.1 uncultured bacterium
CCCGGCCTCGGCGCGGACTTCCACCTGTTCCTGCCCCAGCTCAAGGCCTTCGAGGACTCCATCGTCCCCGCCTGGATCGAGCCCACCGGCCCGCGCGAGCCGCTCCGCCTCTACGCCGCTCGCTTCACCGAACACCTCCGGCGCGAGGGCCAGCTCGACCGACCCTTCGCCCTCGTCGGATTCTCCTTCGGCGGCGAGATGGCCATGGAAATCGCCCGCTACCTGCTCATGCGACGCGCCTCCAGCGATGGCGAACTCAACACGCCCCGCGCCATCGTCCTCCTCAGCGCCTGCCGCTCGCGTGAGGCCGTCACAAAGAAGTTCGTCCGCCAGGTCAAGCTCGGCAACCTCGTGCCGAAACCGCTGGTCCGCCCGATCGCCAAGCTCATCACGCCGCGATTCGCCAAGGCCAACCGCCTCGATCAGCAGCAGGCCCGCTGGCTGCGCGAAATGTCACGCTCGCTCGACCCCGTGATGCTGCAGTGGGGCGGCCGCGCGACCATCGACTGGAACCTCACCGCAGACGACGCCCGCGCCATCGAGCGCGAGATCCCCATCCTCCAGATCCACGGCGAAGCCGACACCATCATCCCCGACACGCTCCGCGACGCCGACATCACCATCGCCGGCGCACGCCACCTGCTCCAGTGGACGAACGCCGACCATGTCAACGAGCGCATCGCCGACTTCGTCGGCATCCCTTGGAATGACTGACAGAAACGACCGACCGCTTCAGACCTGCAAGACACCCGTCTTGAACTCGCGGTTGTAATCCCAATTCTGCGTCATCTCGATCGCCGCGATCAGCTCCTCTCGCGTCCGGTGCGGCTCGATGATCCGGTCCAGCCAGCCCCGCGCCGCCCCGTGCCGGATGTCTTGCTGTTCGTTGTAACTGTCGGCCACCCCCTTCAGGATCGCCTGCTTCGTGTCCTCATCGATCGACTCGCCCTTGCGCTGGCGGCTGCGCTCCTCGATCATCGCCAGCACCCCCGTCGCCTGCGCTGCGCCCATCACCGCGCACTTGCTCCCCGGCCACGCCAGCGAGATGAACGGGTCAAACGCCCGCCCGCACATCGCGTAGTTCCCCGCGCCATAACTGGCATTGAGAATCACCACGATCTTCGGCACGATGCAGTTGCTCATCGCGTTCACCATCTTCGCACCCGAGCGGATGATGCCCTGCTGTTCCGAATCGCGCCCGACCATGAACCCCGTCGTGTCGTGCAGGAACACGATCGGGATCTTCCGCTGGTTGCAGTCCATGATGAACCGCGCCGCCTTGTCGGCGCTGTCGTCGTAGATCACGCCCGGCATGGAGACCGAGTAGGTCGGCCCGTCCTTGCCGCCGTGCTTCTGACCGCCGAGCACCCGCTGCGTCACCTTCTTCTGGTTCGCCACGATGCCGACCGTCGCGCCATCGATCCGCGCGTACCCGCACACGATCGCCGCGCCGTACTCGGCTTTGTACTCGTCAAAGTCCGCTTCCTTGGTGGCACCGGTCTCCGACCGGTGCTCCTCTTGCTTCGCATCCACAATGCAGGCCAGAATGTCCCGAATGTCGTACTGGCCGCCCGCCTTGTCGGGATAAATGCTGTAGATGTCGTCCGGATTGCGGGCTGGCTTGAGCGATGCTCGCTTGCTCGAACTCCCCGCACCGCCAAAGGTCTTGAAAATCTGAAGCAATCGGTCTGGATCTTGTATGTCGGCTTCCGTTGCCATCATCTCTGCCGGGACATTCAGTTCCTCGTGCATGTACTCGAGCAGAACCTGTTCTTCCTTTGCGTCGAGTATCTCCTGCGGTGCATCCTTCGCGGCAAGCACCTTTCTTGCAGCCCGAACGAAATAGTTCCGGTGCTCATCGGTGAACGCACCGTTCGGAGTCAGATACGCCAGCATCCGCGAGATGGCGAGCGACTGCCGCCGATCCGTCTCCCGATTCGGGTACTTGCTCACCAGCGACCGCACCCGCTTGATACACGACTCATCGTCCTTTTCCTTAAAGTCGATCGTCCCGCTGATCGCCGCGTGCATCGACGCCCCGCCCAGGTCCTCATCGCTGACCTCCTGTCCGATCGCCGCCTTCACCAGCGCCGGCCCGGCCAGATACAGCCCGCTGCCCTCGGTCATCAGGAGCGTGTCGCACAACACCGGCAGGTACCCGCCACCGGCAACACAGAATCCCATGATCGCCGCGATCTGCGGGATGCCTTCCGCGCTGATCACCGCGTTGTTCCGGAAGATCCGCCCGAAGTCATCGGTATCCGGGAACACATCCTCCTGCAGCGGCAGGTACACCCCCGCCGAGTCCACCAGATACACCAAGGGCATCCGCGCCATGTGCGCCATGTTCTGCGCCCGAATGATCTTCTTGCAGGTCATCGGGAAGAACGCTCCGGCCTTCACCGTCGCATCATTCGCGATGATCATGCAGGTCCGTCCCTCGACCGTGCCCACCCCCGTCACCACGCCCGCGCCCGGCGCGCCACCGTGCTCGGCATACATCCCGTACGCCGCCCACAGCCCCAGCTCGGTGAACCCCGCCGGATCATCCACCAAGAGGTCGATCCGCTCCCGCGCCGTCAGGCGGTTCTTCTCGTGCTGCCGCTCGATCGCCTTCAGCCCGCCCCCGAGCCGGATCTCTTTCTCGATCTGCTGAAATTCCTCGTTGATCGCGCGCAGCGGGTTGATGGTCTCGGTGCTCGGCATCGGCTCTCGGCTCCTCGCGTGGGCTCAAACAGTGGGGGACTTCGGCGAAACCACCGGCTCGGGAGCCGGGTCCGCCAGTGTATCGGGCCTCCGCCCCAAGGTCCGCCCGTCGCATTCCCCGGCTTCCCCTCCCGGAATAACCGGAAGGCCGGCGCCCGAATGCCGCTCCCGCCCCTTGATCTGCCCATCCTGGATTCGACCGTTGACTGCCCGCGGGGGTGGTTGGTCGTAACCAGCCGGCCGCGGCGGACAAGAGCAGGCGGCGAGGCACTCCGCCAAGCCGGGCTCCAACCACGGAAGGTTGTCAACATGAAACGGTATGTCATGACGGCTGTCGTTGCCGCCTGCGTCGGCGGTATCACTTCAGGGGCGTCGGCTTCGATCATCACCGGAGTCACCTACCAGGTCCAGCAGACCGGAGCGATCGATGTCTCCTTTATCTCTCAGAGCGCGGGATGGACCGGCTCCTTGTACTTCGCCGGCTCCGAAGTCGGCGGCGTGATGCACCGCGCCAGCGATAGCGACGCATGGGAAATGGGCCAGTACATCTTCGATAACCACGGCACACCAGCCGGGCACACCGTCTCCATCGGTGAATTCGAAGCCGGTGCCATCCTGCACTTCTCGTACCTGGTCTTCAACGGCAACAAGGCCAACGGAAACATCCAATACGCCTTGCACACCGAATCCCCGGCGGACCTGAACCAGTTCGCCATGGAAGAGCGTTCGTCCTTCGAGCCCGGAGTCCGCGTCACCCGCCTGCACATCGAGGACATCGTCGGCAATGGCAGCGACTGGGACTACAACGATGTGCGCGCAGACATCATCTCCCGCGCCATCCCCACCCCCGGAACCGCCACGCTGACCGCCTTCGCGATGCTGATCGGCTTCTCCCGTCGCCGGACCTCCCGCGACTGAAGCGACATCAACAACCCCTACCCAGCGCCGCGGCACCACGCCGCGGCGTTGTTCTGCGCGCACCCCGCCACCCATACGGGCCCGTTCCCGCTACCCTGTCTCCGTGCTCAAACACCGCCTCATGTTCGGACCCGTCCTCATCGCCCTGCTCATCGGCGCGATCTGGCTCGATGTCGTCCTCGAACAGCGCACCGGCTTCACAGGCCTGATTATCCTCCCCATCCTCGCCCTCGCCGTCCTCGGAGCCGTGCAGGAAATCGCCCCCATCCTCCGCTCGCTCAGGACGCAGGCATCCCGCCGCCTCCTCTCCGCATGCGCGCTCCTCGGGCTGGCCTCCTGCGCACTGCTCCCCGCCACCTTCTCGCCCCAGACCAGCGTCGCCATCGTCGCCACCACCGCCGGCGTGGCCATGTTCATCTCTCTCCTCTTCTACACACGCCACAAATCAACACAGGGCGTCGTGCTCGCCACCGGCGTCGCGCTCATTTGCTTCGTCTACCTCGGGCTCATGTCCGGCTTTCTCTACCTCATCCGCCGAGACTTCGGCGGCTGGGAACTCCTCGCCGTCCTGCTCATCACCAAGAGCTACGACATCGGCGCGTTCTTCACCGGCTCGGCCATCGGCAAACACAAACTCATCCCCTGGCTCAGCCCCGGAAAGACCTGGGAAGGCCTCGTCGGCGGCATGGTCCTCTCCACGCTCATCGCCATCGGCGTGCTCCTCCTCGGTCGATCGCTCGCCCAGGACCAGCAGACCCTCCGCCCGCTCCTGGCCATCCCCATCTGGCAGGCCGCGGCGATCGGCGCGGGCTTCGGTCTCGTCGGTCAGGCCGGCGACCTCATCGCTTCCGTCTTTAAGCGTGACGCCGGAGTGAAGGATTACTCCAAGCTCCTGCCCGGATTCGGCGGGATCATGGATGTCCTCGATTCGCCCCTACTCGTCGCTCCGGTGGCCTTCTGGGTCTTTCTGGCCGTCACAGGCGGATAAACCGCGATCCGTGTGCCAGATTCCCCGCCTCAACTCCAAGCCGGTGCTATACTTGGTCGTGGAAGCGACTCGAGGAGAATCTGTATGGGCGTAACGACTGTGCTGCTGAAGCTGTACCGGGTGGATCAACGACTTCACGGTCTGAGAAGCCGCCTCCGGACCGCCGAGAACTACCTCAAAGCCCAGGACCGCAAACTCGCGGACATCCAGGAAAAGCACCGCTCCACCGCAGCACAGATCCGGCAACTCGAAGCCACCGCCGGAAACGACGAAAACGAAACCAACGCCATCGACGAACGCATCGCCATGCTCCGCGAGCGCATGAACAACGCCAAGACCAGCAAGGAACACTCGGCGCTGCTCGTCGAAATCAACACCCTCAAGGCCGACAAGTCGCTCATCGAAGACCGCGCCATCGGCACCCTGAACACACTCGACACCCTCCGCGAACAACTCAAGGCCCTCGAAGACGAAAAGGCCTCCATCGAGAAGGTCCGCACCGTCGCCCTGGCCGATCGCGACACCCGTGAGGCCGAAATCAAGGACCAGCTCGACGCCCTCGAAAAGGAGCGCGTAACCGTCCTCGCCGAGGTCCCCGCCTCCGCCCTCTCCATCTACAACGACCGCATGGAGCGCAACGACATCGAAGATGTCATGTCCGCCGTCGTCGAGGTCGACCGCCGGAACATGGAGTACACCTGCGAGGTGTCCAACACCATGCTCCCCGTCGAGCTCGTCAACCGCCTGCTCTCCAAGTCAGAGCTCGTCCAGTGCCCGACCAGCGGCGCGATCCTCTACATGCCCGATGAACTCCGCGAGTCGATGGAAACCGCCGCGGAGAAGCGCCGCAAAAAGCGCGAAGTCAATGTCTGACCAACGACCGCTCGTTCACCGACCCATCTGAGCCGACATCATCGCGTACGCCGCGTAGCGCGTCCCCGTGCCGCGATTCGGCAGCGGCGTGACGAAGATGTACCGCACCCGCAGGTCCTGAGGTGATGCGCTCGGATCCAGATTCATCCGGTCCGCGATCTGCCCGCGCCCCCGCTCGATCGCCGCACTGCGAGCTTCGCTGAAGGTCGGTCCCAGCGCCTCCACGCACACCCACAGCCGTCCGTCCTCGCGACGCACCCCCTCGAACCACCATTCCGGCCGACCGTCCTCGCGCACCGATTCGCCCGCGGGTTCCGCCGGCGCTCCGGCTCCATCCGGTTGGCCCGACGGTTCCTCCGTCGTCTCGACCCCGCGCGGGATCAAGGGTGACCGCACGCGATCAATCGGCTCGCCGGAGGGCACCTCGATGATCGTGCTGCCCCCCTCGGGCATCCGCGGCTCTTCGGATGCGCCCTGCAGGTACACCGCCAGCGCCAGCACCTCGCGCGGGTACAGCGTCCCCTCGTAGCTCGGCATCTCCCCGGCCGGATACCCCTTGGCGATCAGAGAGTCCGGGCGCATCAGCGCGACATTGATGTAATCCAGATCCATCAGCACCGGCCCGCGACCCTCGACCTCGCGCAGCGTCCCGAACGCACCGATCAGACTCGGCCCGATCGGGTCGCCCCCCGGTCCGTGGCAGTCGATGCACCCGCGCGTGCGGTACAGCCGCGCTCCCAGCTCGTCCAGCGGCAGCCCCTCGGCCGGCCCGAACGCGGCCCTCGCCGTTTCGATCGATGAATCTGCCAGGCGGCGAAGTCGAACCGCCGTCGCCGCATCGATCTCGACCGTCCGCTGGCGTTCGGCCTCGCCCGTGCGCTCGGGCTCGACGCTCGTGCCGTTCGGCCCCGCGCACCCAACCACCAGCGCAGCCCCGATCGCGCTCGCCGCGCTGCACACCGCCAGACCCCGACCGACCATCATGTGCTCTCCCCGCCACCCTTGCGAACCGGTCCGGGCTTCGCCCCGCCCTCGGACCCCGCATCGAACAGCGCCTGCTGGTTGGGAACATCCCGCACGCGCTGGTTCATCTCCTCCAGCTGCTTGAGGATGTCCCCCACATTGCGGAACTGGTAATACTCGCTGGCGAACCGCACATACGCGATCTCGTCCACATCCTTCAGCCGCTCGGCCACCATCTCCCCGATCTCGCGGCTTTCGACCTCGCGATCGAAGGTCCGGTGGATCAGGTCCTCGACCTCCTCAGTGATCCGCAGCTTCACTTCCTCGGCCACCGGGCGCTTGCCGCAGGCGATCGCGATGCCGCGCAGGATGTTGTCGCGGCTGAACGGCACGCGCGAGCCGTCCCGCTTGATGACCATCAGCCGGGTCGTCTCCTCGACGCGCTCGTAAGTCGTGAACCGCTTGCCGCAGCCCAGGCACTGACGCCGCCGACGGATCACGCGCCCCGCTTCGCTGGCGCGGCTGTCGATGACCTTGTCGTCGTTGGAACTGCAATACGGGCAGATCATCGTGGCTACACCATCCGTAGGGGGAGCGGGCAGTCTACACTATATATGGATGCACAATCCGCGGATCTTTCCCGCCGATTCGCGGCGAAAGTTCCGCATAACTCCCTTGCCCACCCTCCCGGCCGGGGGTACCCTGTTCGAGTCCGGTGAGGGTTCACCAGACGGAGTGACCGATCGATGTCCATTTGCCCGCTTGCCATGCCGATATCTTCAGCAGCCCAGCGCTGCGAGGGGGTGCGTGCGCTCGTCGGGCCGGCCGATCCGGCGATGCCTATCGCCCGATGCCCACGATGATCACTCGCCCCCGTTTCATCGCAACCGACCGACCTCGGCCCCGCGCGGATCGCTGAGCCGATTTTCCCGTTCTCCCGGCGTGTCCAGCCGGGACCGTTCACATAAGGAGCACAGACATCTCTAGGCGTTTCTACAGGGCTACCGGCCCGGTGCGCAAGACGCGCATGAACCACGAAATCCGGATCTCCCCCATCCGGCTGATCAACGAGCACAACGAGCAGGTCGGGGTCATCGACACCCGCGAAGCTCTTCGCATGGCCGAAGAATCGGGCCTCGACCTCGTCGAGATCCAGGCCGACTCGCGCCCGCCGCTCTGCAAGATCATGGACTACGGCAAGTACCAGTACGAGCAGTCCAAGAAGGGCAAGGGCGGATCGTCGGGCAAGACCCAGGAAATCAAGGAAGTCCGCCTCGGACGCTCCGCGAAGATCGACGATCACGATGTCAAGATCCGCGTCGAGCAGGCCCGCCGCTTCCTCATGGACGGCGACAAGGTGATCTTCATCCAGCGCTTCCGCGGGCGTGAGATGGCCCACCAGGACATCGGCATGGACCGCCTGCAGGGGATCATCGACGAGCTTTCGGACATCGCCAAGGTCGAGATGCCGCCGCGCTCGCAGGGACGCCAGATCTCCATGATGCTCACTCCCGAGAAGCAGAAGGTTGAGGCCGCCAAGCGCGAACTCGCCAAGCAGAAAGCGCGCGAGGAAGCCGAGAAAGAGGCCGAGAAGGAAGCCGGCAAGGCCAAGGCCGAGGAGAAGCAGGCCGAGCGCGAGGCCGCCGGAGGCGACGGCTCGAAGCCCAAGGGCGGCAAGAAAGCCAAGCAGAGCGGCGACAACCGCAAGCGCATCTCCGACGACCCACTGGCCGGGCTGATCGAGGTCTCGTCCGATATCGACGAGGACATGATCGTGCTGCGGACCGACAACGACGACTGATCGCGATCCTGCGGCGATGAAATCTTCGACCGACCGGCAATCCGCCGGTCGGTTTTTCGTATGGCGTTCAGGGTTTGCCGCGAAAATCGCGCGAATCCGAATCGTTTGATGACCGATCGCGAAATCACGGGCATCTCTTGGGGAACAAAGTCCTTGCCGGGATGCCTCAGAGGTATCGAGCCGGCGGCCCGACAGCCGATATTCCCGTTTCCGATCCTTTCTCTCGAAGCCGAACTTCCATGCCGCGTATCGCACTCATCTCGGACATCCACGCGAACCTCGAGGCGTTCGACGCGGTGCTGCGCGACATCGCCTCGGAGGCGGTGGACCAGATCGTGTGCCTGGGCGACCTCGTCGGCTACGGGCCCGACCCGGTGCGCTGCGTGGAGCTGGCCTTCACGGTCTGCGACAAGATCATCCTCGGCAACCACGATGAGGCGGTGGTGAACGAGGCCATGTCGCGCCGGTTCAACCCGCGGGCGCAGGTCTCGATCGAGATCACGCGCCAGTTGCTCCCTGAAGACCATGTGAACCTCTTGGCAACGCTGCCCGATGTGGCGAAGATCGACGACCTGACGCTGGCCCACGCGAGCTTCGGGCCGCACCAGTACGAGTACCTGTACTGCACCGAGTCGGCCTCGCGCTCGTTCGACGGCCTTCGCACGCGCCTGGGCGCGGTGGGGCACACGCATGTACCGTCGATGTTCTCGTCGCTGCAGGGCGCTCACGACATTCTCAATCAGATCGAGATCCTGCCGCTGACGGGGAGCATCGCGGTGCCGCTGGCCGAGGACCGCCAGACGATTTTGAACCCCGGCTCGGTCGGCCAGCCGCGGGATCGGAATCCCGACGCGAGCTGGGGCCTCCTGGATACCGACGCGGACACCTTCCAGATCAAGCGCGTGGCGTACGACATTGACACGGTCGGCGACAAGATCGCGCGCCTGGGTTTGCCGGACTTTCTCGGCGAGCGGCTTCGGGTTGGGGCGTAGTCAGCGGCGACGGCGATGACTTGGATGGTGCCGTAGGGGTCGTAGCGAATTTCAGATTGTCAAAGATGGCGAAGTCAGTCTGGTAGACAGGCAAGGGGGCAATGGGAATCCGGCTTGCCTCACTGCTGTCAGCGGGGCCTGCGGCCGACTTTGTCGGCCTTGACCCCGGCACTCATGAATGCTCGGCCGAGACCGCCGAAGTGATTCACCCCACGCCACCGGCTCTTGGGTGGGTCGTGTGGCATGCTCAAACTTGTTTGAGCATGGTCTTCGGGGTCTTGGGAAGACATGCTCAAGCGTTGCTTGAGCATGCCACACTCGGAAGTCTCGGAAGTCTCGGAAGTCTCGGAAGGTTCGGGTGGCCCCCTCATCCGGCCGCTGCGCGGCCCCCTTCTCCCCTCGCGGGAGAAGGGGGGGCGCATGAGTTGGTGGGCATGTCCTCGCCGGATGCTGGGGACCCTGAGCTCGCGCTCAGGGTTCTCGGGGTGGGGGTTGTTTGAGAGCCTGGGTGGTTCCGGCGAGGGCGATGATCTGGGCGGCGAGGGC
>CBFGVX010000098.1:0-9577 GCA_965652425.1 uncultured bacterium
AGATCCACCGAGCCGTCACCCGAAGCATCTCCGGTGGCCAAAGTGGCATTGTCGGTGCTTCCGAAGTTGGTGAGCACGATGTTCAGGTCATCCAGGCCGATGAGGCCGTCGCCATCCAGATCCGCCGGGCAGTCCGACAATTCGAGCTCGAAGCTGACCGCGACCGTGAGGGTCTCGCGTGCCTCACCACCGGGGATGTCCTCATCGGCGGTTTCGATCGTGTACACCGCCTGATACGAGCCGATCGCACCGCCAAGCTCGATCAGGAGATCGAGCGGCTCGGATGCGCCACCGGCAATCGGGCCGGACGGCAGATCCGCCAGTGAAATCAATCCGATATCGCCAACGGCGACGACTTTGGTGAGAACCAGGTCCGCGGTCGTCTCGCTCGCCCCGCCCACATTGAACACCGGCACCGAGAGCGTCTGCGCCTGGTAACCCCGCTCGAGCGTGCCGAGGTTGAGTTGCACATCCGTCTGGCCCGACGAGAACGACAGAGACGCGGCAGACGGATTCACCGCCTGGCCGCTCAGGAACACGATGTCGTCACCATCGGCGCTGCCTTGGCCCGCACCTGCGCTGGTGAGATCGGTGTTGTCAATCACGAGCTGGCCCGAGAGCGGCCCCGGATCCGCTGACCACAGCGCAACATCGATCAATGTCGACTGGGTGTTCCGAGAGAAAGTACCGGGGATGCCGTGATTCGCGCTGAACGCATCTCCACTGGCCTCGATCAGATACGAGGTCGGCGTGCTGCCGGTCTTGACGAGTTCGATCGTCTGCCCCGGAGCGTCTTCCACATCCTCAGTACGGATGAATCGCCCGAAATCGACGACGACCTGAGACCCTCCGTCCGCGCCGATGCCCGCTCCGGCAATGGTTATCTGAGAGTTGTTCGGCTGCGGCCCCCAGATCGCCCACGCGTATTCCGGATGATCCACGAACGGGTTGCGGTTGCCCTGAGCATAGAACGGGTTGTCAGCGAAGCTGTACACCATGTGGTTGCGCCGACGCTCGCGTGTCGTCGGCGGCTCGTCGTAGTGCCAGTCGAGCAGATAGTTCAGATCGCCCATCTGGTTCCCCGAGGGGAAGCCGCTGACGAGTCTCAGGTCGGTGGTCGACGATTCGGTCCCGTTGTAACGGACCTCCATGTAAAAAACCGCACGAGCCGCTTCGCCTCGGAAATCGATCGGCGAATTGGACATCGTCGGATCCCAGAACGCCGAACTGGCAAGCCCGAAGGGCTTGTTGCCGCGCGAACTGTTCACCGAGGGGTTGCTCGGCCGCAGAGCGTGAAGATCGCTGTAGTCAGGACCGTTGTCGCCAACGCCAAGACTCCGAGGCCACATGTGCTCACGGTTCCAGGTTGCACCCGCATCCCACGATCCGCTGACTGAGGTCCCGGAATACATCAGGATGATGTTGCTCGGGTTGTTCGGCTCGCGATCGATGATCGCGAGCGCTTGGCGGGCCGCGGCGTAGCTGCGGACCGTGTGCCCCCGAATAATCGAGTTCAGACTGTTGCGCAGAGAATCAGGCGTACCCGTGTACTGCACGCTGTCGTAGTAACCCGAAGGTGCCTCGTACCCATCCGAACTGATCACGGTCCCCGCAAGAACCAAGACCGCTGTCGCACCCGCTGCGCTGCAAACTCTGAACCAGGCCATACCGAATCACTCCAAAGAACTCATAGTCAAAAATAGGCAACCAAGGCGCTCTCGCGTGCTCAATTCCCCGCCAGAAGAGATAATGCACGAAATCATCACGCTGTGCCTTGGGTTGTGCCACCTTCTTGCACACAATTGCGTATCAGTAGGTGACCGTCTTTGGGATACCTGACTTTCCGGACGATAACTCTGGTTTCAGATCATCGCGTCCCCATCCGCCTTACCCATCTTCTCACCACGAAGGCCGCCAATGAACAAGCCCTTACTCATCGCCCTAGGCATAGCGGGCTTTGGAGCCGCGGCGATCGCCATTGTGGCCGGGAGCGGGTCCTCGCAGGACACGCAGGTCGTCTCCGTTGGCCTGACCCGCCCGAACCTGGATCAGTCTCGGACGACCACCGACTCCAACTCAGGACTGAAGATGCTCAGCGACTCAAGGGCGAGTCTGAGGTCCGTTAACCAGGGGACAAGCTTCAGCGAGTACCGTGGGCCATTGGCCGCAGAACGACCGAACCGCTTCGATGAAAGTCTCGAGCGGGTTGACCCCGCGGATACCGCCGAGAAAACAACCCCGATCAATCAGCCCCGGCGCGTTACACCAAACAACCGGGCTGACCAGAACTCCGAATCGAACCTCGCTCGCAATGAGCAGTCTCGGAACACCCGGCCAGCACCACGGCCCGGTGCACGAGGCGGCTCGGGTCCTGGGGGCATGCCGACGAATGCCCCCCCTATGCCGGGTAACCCGATGCCCGGTGGTCCCGACGGGCCGACCGGCCCCGACCTGTCGATGCTCCCACCGGGACTGATCATTCCCGATGGATTGCCGCAGAGCGTGATCGATGTTCTCATTGATGCGGCGAATCGCGGCGTTTTTCAGAACGGCGGAGGCGGTTCATCCGGCGGCGGGAGCGGTGGAGGCGGTTCCAACATCGGCGGCGGCGGATCCAGCGGTGGCGGTGGTGGCAACATCGGCGGCGGTGGAGGCGGCGGAGGCACGGTGATCGGAGGCGGCAGCGGCGGCGGAGCCAGCGGTCCAGCAGCGCAGATGGTGTGGGTTGATGTTCCCATATCCGGCTGCACGGAACTTTCCGGCCAGCGCACCAGAGACCTGTACATCCGTCTGACCTCGCCAGCTCGTGTATTGTCCGCCGATTCTGGAGTGACTTCCGCCGGATTAACGATTGCTGGCGCAGGATTTACTCAGGTGAACCGCGCCAACCCGGATATCCGTCCAAGTTCACTCGAGCTCCAGGTGATTCCCTGCTCTGAATTCGATACCTACCTCGCTTTCGGATCCACGGTACCCGGCATTCTGGGGGGGTCTCCAATTTACGAGCCGACCCTCAACGCCCAGTGGTTCGGCATTCTGGTCGAAGCCGAACAGGCCCCCTCTCTCTTCAACGACAACGCCTACTACCTCAGACTCGGCCGGTTTACCGCTCCGCGCAATCAGGCGACCATCGGTGGTGAAATCCGCGTCTCAACAGCCCAATCCGGAGGGGGCGGGACACCCGTGTCACGCGTTCTGGCCATTCCCAGTTGGAGCGCCCCAAACGGAGGCCTGAACACCGGCTCCAACCAAGACAACCCGGACGGCGGCTCGCCGGACGGCGACAATGGCGATGGCGATGGAGAAAACCCTGACGGTGACGACGGCGGAAACGACGACGGGTCCCCGGATGGGGGTGGCGGGGGAGACGACGACGACTCCGATGACAACGAGCCGCCGCTCGGCGATCCAAACGCCATCACGCTGGTCTGGCATCAGATCGACAACGGCGGATGCACCGCCGACACCAACGGCGACAGTGTGGAGGATTTCGACCTGAGCGGCACCGTCACCTATGACCTGCTCATGCGTTCGCCCACCCCAGACCGGGTGATCGCAGTCGCCACGGGTGCCGACGGATCCGGACCGTTCTCGGTCATCGTCGGCGATCCGGAGATCCACTACCCCGGCCCGGAGAACAGCAACACCCTGCCGAGTGCATCCGACATCGCAGCCCAGCCATGCTTGGCGTTTGATACCTATGTTGCTATAGGAATGACGCCGGATGTCTTTTTCCTGTCAGGGGAGCCGAATCCTGACGATTGGCCCACCTTCCTGTACGCGGAATGGGCAACCGATTCCGTCGTGATCGCTCAGCAGGATGCCTCGACCTACGGCGATAACGCGTACTACACGCGACTGATGCGGCTCACACTCACCGGACCGAGCACCATCATCGGAGACTTCCGGCTCACCGTCATCCCGTCCGGCACCAGCGGCGCGGTCAACACCCTGCCGATCACCGTGCCCCCGCTCCCCTGAATCAGTTCGGGATCTCGCGGCTCAGCCGAACAGACTTTCCAGTGCCTCGCGGTATCGTCGCTGGGTTCCGAGGACCACTTCATCCGGCAACTCAGGACCAAGCCCCTCCGAATCCGGGGATTTATCCCATTTCCCCTGATCCGTGAGCTCTTGCAGGTAATCACGCACGAACTGCTTGTCGTAGCTGAGCTGCTCTCCGCCGGGCTTCCAGTGCTCAGCTGGCCAATAGCGACTTGAATCCGGGGTGAGAACCTCATCAACGACGATCGGGGCTTCGCCGGTCCGCACGCCATCGGCATTCAGGGGGAAGCCGAACTCGAATTTCGTATCCGCCAGAATCACACCGCGCTGTGACGCGTATTCATGAGCCGCGGCGTAGATGCGATGAGAGACCTCTCTCAAATGCTCCATCACTCCTTCGCCAGCGATGGAGCACGCACGCTCGTAATCGATGTTCTCATCGTGCTCGCCCATTTCCGCCTTCGTGGCCGGAGTGAAAATCGGTTCGGGAAGTCGGCTGCCCCGCTTAAGCCCGGGGGGGAGTTCGATGCCGCAGATTCGCCCGGTCTCGCGGTACTCTTTCCAGCCCGAACCGTCGAGGTACCCCCGGACCACACACTCCACCGGGATGACCTCGCACCTGCGTCCTATGCAGACTCGTCCGGCAAGGGCTTCGGCGTCTGCTGCCGATACCCCCCACCGCTTCAGATCCGCCGCATCGAACGACACCACATGGGTTTCTGCAAGTCGCTGCTGGGAGATGAGGTCAAACCACCGCCGGGACATGTCCGTCAGGATCAGTCCCTTACCGGGGATCGGCGTTCTCATGACCACATCGAACGCACTCAGACGGTCGCTCGCGACGATCAGCACCCCGCCAGGCTCCCCGCCCGCGGGGGGGAGATCGTAGATATCCCGCACCTTGCCCTGCCGACGGTTGGGCAAAGGCAGGCGAGTCTCGAATACGGCGGGCTGGGCGATGGACATGGTCTGATCGTATCGTGAGCCCTTGCTAGGTGCCGGTCGGCCCCGTCGAAAACCGGACCGCCGTCTCCCCAGAGATGGGCTGAGAATCCGCCCCTTTTCATTGATCTGTATGCTTGCAGTCGCCCCATCGGTCGCGACAATGCCGGGGTATACCCTGCGAGGCCGACCCGGTCGGTTCTGTGTCTTCTGAAAGGTCGCTCAAGCCCGATGCTTCGATTCGCTGTATTCGACGATTTCGGGCCTGCCAACGCGTGGGAACTGCGCAGGGCGTACCTGATCGGCAAGGACAATCTTGCCGTACCCAGCCAGATTTCGTTTCAGGATGGCATCATCGAGTGCCGGAAGGCCTCTCCGGAAGCTGCAGCGCTGTCACTCCAGTACAGCACCAAGGAATGGGGCCTGCTCACGCTGCGGACCACCCTTCTGCCCGATCGTGAACAGCCCACGCTGCTCGATCTCGAATTGGCTCGCCATCGGATCATGCTCGTTCTGGACAAACTCGAAGAATGGGGTCTGGCCTCTCAGTTGGCTTCGAATGATCCGATCCTTCTGGAACTGAACGCCGCGCGGGACCTGTTCACCGATGCGCTCGTCGAACCGTCGGCTCCCTTCGGCCACTTCACCCCGAAGATGGCACAGCTCGCTTCCGACGCCCTGTCCAAGGCGATCTCGGCATCCGAGCACTTGGCGATGCGCCAAGCCGAGCGCCAGTTCGAGCAGCGATACGCCGTCGCACGCGCCGTCGAAGACAGCGTCCGGAGTCAATACCTTCCACAGTTCGGTTGTGCGGTTCACAACGAGCGTTTCGCGCCGCCGCTCCAAAAGCTCGTGCAATCGCACTTCCAGTTCATCATCAGCCCGATGCGCTGGAACGACATCGAAGAGAACGAGGGCTCCTATTCGTTCCAGGCCACGGACCGATGGATCGAGTGGGCCGTGCGCGACGCCCGCATCCCCGTGGTCAGCGGCCCCCTGCTGGACCTGAGCGAGCGGAGCGTTCCGGAATGGCTGACCATCTGGCAGCACGACTACGAAACGCTCCGCGAATTCGCTTACGAGCATGTGTGCCGCGTCGTGAAGCGCTATCGCAAGGCGATCACCCGCTGGACGGCCATCAGCGCCCCGACGGTGGGCGAGGGTGTGCATCTCTCCCTGGATCAGTGGGTCGATCTCACCCGCTTGTCCGTGCTGGCCATCCGAAAGGGTGCCTCCAACGCCCGCGCGATCGTGGAGATCCCCGCACCGTTCGGCGAACTGCCCGGCGGCGACGAAACGCTTGTCCCTCCCATGTTCTTCGCCGAGATGCTCCTCCACGCGGGCGTCGAGGTGGACGCGTTCGGTCTGCGCATCCAGATGGGCGATCATTCGCCGGGGCGGAGCTGCCGCGACATGATGCAGATCTCCGCGATCATCGACGACTTCACCCGTTTCGAACGCCCGCTTCACATCACGGCGATGGGTGTGCCGTCCGAGCCGCAGGGCGATCGATCCGAGGAACAATCACCGGACCCCGGGTACTGGAAGAAACCGTGGTCGGGCGAGCAGCAGGCCTCATGGATGACCGATGCGGTGTCGATCGTCGCCTCCAAGCCCTATGTCCGAAGCGTGGCGTGGCAAGCGCTCTATGACACCGATCGGCAGGCACCGGAAATGCAGGACGGCGGCCTGATCAGCAGAGACGGACGGGCCAAGCCGGCTCTCAAGTCCGCCGGAGATATCCGGCAGGCCTTCCGCAAGGGCATCGCGCCCAGCGCCATGACGAGCGATGTCGCAGCCACAACCTGAGAGCATCCGAAGGCGCATCGATCCCGATGACGGGCAGTCCGTCCTCACGCGGTTTGCCGCCGCGGTGGTGCTGTTCAGCGCCGTGCTGATCGGCGTGCTGGCCTTGCGGAATCCGCCGCTCGGCCACTCCCCTTCCGATCCTCCCGGTCTGAAAACCATGATCGATATCAACAGCGCCGATGCCGCCCAACTCAACGCGCTGCCGAACATCGGCCCCGCCCTCGCCCAACGCATCATCGATGACCGGCAGGCCTACGGCCCGTTCGATTCGCTCGACGACCTCGACCGCGTTCCGGGCATCGGTCCGCGCACCATCGATTCCCTGAGGCCCCACGCCGAAGCCCGTTGACGGTACTACACTCCGCAAGAAACTGTGGCCAAACCCGGGTCGAGCGACCCGGGCGGAGAACACGCGTGCGCACTGGCAATGCCCCATTCGATCTTATCGCCTCTTCCGAGTCCGTCCAGCGGCTCGCGGACCTCGCCAACGCGGGCGGGCATCAGTTCGCCCACGGCGTGATCGGATCCTCCACGCGCCTGGTCGCCGCATCCATCGCCAAGGCCACCGGACGCCCCCTGCTGCTGGTGATGGCCCACCTCGACGAGGCCGACGACGCGGCGGAAGAACTCGCATCCCTCGGTATCAGCGCGAGCGTGCTGCCTGCTCTCGAAGTCCTCCCGGGCGAGTCCGCAGTGAGTCTGGATCTGTTCGCACGCCGTCTGTCGCTGGTCCGTCAGATCCACGAGGGCGAATCACTGCCGCAGGCCATCATCGCGCCCGTGCAGAGTCTCATGCAGGGTGTACCCCGACCCGATCGACTCGCCGAACTCACGCTCACCCTTCGAACCGGCGCCGAATGCCCACCCGATCGGCTCATCAACTGGCTCACCAACGCGGGCTACCAGCGCCTCGACTCCATCGAGGAGCCCGGTGACTTCGCGGTTCGAGGCGGCATCATCGACATCTTCCCGCCACCCGGCGGCGCGACCACCGTGCCGGCCACGACAACCGAAACCCTTCCATTCCGCGTCGACTTCTTCGGTGACGAGATCGATTCGATCACCGAGATCGACCTCGACACCATGGGGTCGGACCGAAGGATCGACGCGGTGGACCTCGTCGGCTCCGGCGCGGGCCAGGACGGCCAATCGGTCCTGACCGGCGACGAGATCAATGTGCTCGATCTGCTCGGCAAGAGCGGTTTCCGGGATGCGGTTGCCATCCTCTGCGACACGATGGAGGTCACCGAACAGGCCAGGGGCTATTTCGAGCGCGTGACGAACGCCAAAGGCATCGACGGACCGCCGGAGGTCTTCCGTCGGCTTCGCTCCGGTTTCCACGCCCTCTGCGAGATCAACCAGTTCGCCTCCGGAGAGAGCGGTCGATCGGTCGAGATTCCGGTCGAACCGTTGCCCGAATTCCCACGCGATGCCAGCGAAGCCGCGGCGGCCTTGGGTACGCTCACCGCCACGCATCGTGTGATCGTGTGTCCGCAAAGCGAAGCCGAGAACAAACGGTGCAGCGAACTTATCCGCGAGTTCTGCCCGCCCGAGCAGGCCATACGGATCGAACAGCAGGTCGGCTATCTGCATCGTGGCTTCGTGTGGCACCCCCCGGACGGCTCAGCATCGGCCATCGTTCCCTACCACGAGATGCTGCACCGCTTCCACACCCGGCGCAGAACCTCGCGTCTTCGCAGCACCGGAGCCGAAAAGAGCGCAAGCGAAACCTTCCTGCAGCTCGAACCCGGCGACATCGTCGTACACACCGAGCACGGCATCGCGCGCTTCGCCGGCCTCCGCCACATGGCCACCAAAGGCCCCAAACGCACGGCAGAGCAGGACGCCGACGAGAAGCTCCGCAGCGCGAACACCGCACTCTCGCCCTCCAAGCAACGCCGGGAGGCCAAGCGAGCCGCCGAAGGCAAGTTCAACACCAAAGGCCCCACCGAGGAATACCTCACCCTCGAGTTCGCCAACCGAGCCAAGCTGCATGTCCCGGTCACGCAGATCGACAAAGTCCAGAAGTATGTCGGCGGCGGCGGACGCGACCGCCCCCCGCTGTCCGTGCTCGGTGGGCGGAAGTGGCAGGCCCAGAAGGACCATGTCAAGGAATCGGTCAAGGACCTCGCCGCCGAGATGCTCCGCGTGCAGGCGGCCCGCGAATCCATGCCCGGCATCCGCTACCCCGCCGACACACCGTGGCAGACCGAGTTCGAGGAGGAGTTCCCCTACGACGAAACCGAGGACCAGCTCAGCGCCCTGAGCGCAATCAAGCGCGACATGGCGCGCACACAACCGATGGACCGTCTGCTCTGCGGCGATGTGGGCTACGGCAAGACCGAGGTCGCGATCCGGGCGGCGTTCAAAGCCGCGGAATTCGGCAAGCAGGTCGCGGTGCTCGTGCCGACTACCATCCTCGCCGAACAGCACGGTCGCACCTTCGCCCAGCGCTTCGCGGACTACCCGTTCAAGGTCGAGACCCTCAACCGCTTCAAGACCCGCCAGCAGCAGAACGAGATCCTCAAACGCGTCCGCACCGGCCAGGTCGATGTGCTCATCGGCACGCACCGCATCCTCAGCAGCGATGTGAAGTTCTCCGACCTCGGCCTCGTCATCGTCGACGAGGAGCAGAAGTTCGGCGTCGAGGACAAGAACCGGCTGCTCCAACTCAAGCTCACCGTCGATGTGCTCACGCTCAGTGACAGTGAAATGCGCAGCATCAGGGGTAAGAAGCTGGCGATGATCTTCCAGGACCCGATGACATCGCTCAACCCCGTGTTGACGATTGGCGACCAGCTGACGGAGCCGCTTATTCTCCACA
>CBFGVX010000099.1:0-9235 GCA_965652425.1 uncultured bacterium
TTTCCCTTCGGAAAGCAGACGCCAGGCGCCGTCGGGCCCATTGACCACCGAAAGTTTCCTGGCGTCGTCTTCGCGAGCCTTGTTGCCGTTGATCTCCAGCGCCACAATCCGCCACGTCCCCTCGATCTGTTTCCGGTCCTGCTTGATCGCCTCTTCCTTCGCGTGCTTGTGCTCGTGCACCTCACGCCGTGCCCGGCGGAACGCTTCGAAGCTGTTGTCGCCGATTGATCGGTAGGTTTCCCGCTTGGCCCGGTTGCGGATCATCGCGACCATCCGATCAAGCTCCCGCTGATCGACCCCGGCCTCGGCCATGATGGCGGCCGACTCCTCGACCGACACCGGCTGATCGGTGGCCAGTGACAAGGTGAGGTCGTAGAGCCGATACCGAACGGCGTTTCGCATCTCCTCGCGCCGAAGCGCCAGCTTCGCGCTCAGAGCCGATCGCTCGGCCTTGTCCGCCGTTGACCGCTTCCCGGTCAGGCGGTCCAGGAGTGAGGGTTTGTTCTTCGTGCTCGCGGGCATGGGGCCTCCGTGGTGTGCTGTGCGAGTTTGGGGCGACCGATCAGAGCGACCGGATATCGGCCAGGTCGATTCGGGTTTCGAGGTAATGCAGGGGGTTCGCGTCTCGGGCGAGCAGCGCCTTCGCGAAGTTGCCGAATGAGCTGGCGGTCTTGAACCCGGCGAGCTGTGCGGCCCGGCGGAGCTTCGGGTTGTTCTCGTAGTCGAACGCCGGATCGCTGCTCAGGGTCACCAGTTCATCGAGCCCGCCGTCGATTGCAACCTCGACCACGGAGAGCAGCGCGTGCCGCCCGTCCCGCTCGGCGTTCTCGCAACGCCGGAGGAACCAGTGCTCGGATCGGCCCATCTCCGAGAGCATGGCGCGGAGCCGGGGCTCGCGTGCCAGGTCGTGCTTGAAGTTACCGGTGAGCTTCACGCCGCATGCTTTGCGGCCCAGCTTCTTTGACATCATCGTCGGCATGTCGTGTTCCTTCGGGGAGCGGCCTCAACGGCCTGGTGGTGACGGGTTCGCGCCCGCCAGCTCCTTCGGCGCGTCTGCCCCATCATGCCCCGCGGTCAACCGCTCGCTGCCACCTCTGCGGGTCGTGAGGCAAATTGAGTGTGGTCTGAGGGAAATCTGAGGTAGAAATCTGCTACTTGCTCGGCGGTCAGGATGCCCGCACCCGCAAGCCCGTGAGCATCGGCATACACCGCGCCTCGGCAACGAGCGATCTTCACGCCCTGCAAGCGACATCGGCGGAGCAGGTTGTCGCGCCGGTCGGTTCCGATCACCTCCGCCGCATACTTCAGGGGGATGCGTGCCCACGATGGCCGCAGCACCTCGCCCGCGATCCCCAGCGCCGTCCGTGCTTTGTGGATCCG
This sequence comes from uncultured bacterium, assembly GCA_965652425.1. Taxonomy (GTDB): domain Bacteria; phylum Planctomycetota; class Phycisphaerae; order Phycisphaerales; family UBA1924; genus JANSXG01. The sequence goes on from CBFGVX010000099.1 coordinate 1,381, forward strand.
CTCGGGCGTGTTAGCGTGGATCAGCGGCTCGGGCGCGAGCACCTCCTCGACCCGACGCCGGCAAGTTTCGGCCGCATCGCGCAGCGTGCCAGCGTGAAGACCATCGAGCACCAGGTCGACCGCGGCCTCCGCCTCGAGCGCCGTCCGTTCCCATGCCTCGCGATCGTCGACGATGAGGAACCCGTCACCGTTCGGCCGCCAGGTCGCGACGAGCGCGGCCAGCCGATCGAGGCACGCGACCGCGATCTCGGTCCGCTGCTGCTGTTGCTTCGATGGCGAAACGGGGCTCATCGTTTGCCCCCGTCATCGAACACGCCCCGCAGCTCATCGAGCGCGTGGTCGAGCTGCTCATCGATGATCTGGCGCACCGCGTCCGCTTTCGCTGGATCCGCGCCGAGCCGCTCGATGATCACCATGGCGAGCGATGCACCCATACCGCGAAGCGAGTTCTCCAGCTTCGCCGTGGTCCTGCTCAGAGCTTCCCGAGCCGCCTGCATGTCAACGAGACGCGCCTCGGTTTGAGCCCGATCGATTCGGAGGAGCCGGATCTCCTCGATCAGCTTCGCGAGCTGAACCTCAGCCGGTAAGGCGTCCTCAAGATCAACGCCCGCGATCTGCTCCCGCGTCGATGCTGGTGTACGCCTGCTCGGTCTGTGGTGCTGCTCGGCATCGCGATTGCCCTCATCGATCACGATGCTCGATCGAGTCGATGGGCGGCCAGCGCCCTCCCGCGAACCGCCGCGGCGGTTGCCACCAATGAAGCGAGCGACCCATGCCCGGCATTCGTCCAGGTCGTAGAACCACCGCCGCCCCTCGGATCGCCCGGGCATCCCGAGCCCGCGGTAGCGAGTGATCGTCGGACGGGTCACCCCGAGCACCTCGCAGACCTCATCGGTGGTCGAGTTTCGCAATAAATCAATCCGGCGCGACTCTTTCTCTCGCCGTTTGCGACGGTATGAACCCGACGGCTGGACCCCCTGTTCGGAGGACCCGCACGGGGGGGGAGGGGCATGGATCGCCGTTTCTGGCCCGTCATCCACGGTTCTGGCCCTCCTCGGAGATCTCCCGCTCGACCTCGGCCGCTCGGGCCTCAAGCGCCTCAGCTTCGGCGAGCAGTGCGGCCGTCCTCGTGCTGATCGCGTGCCGCGCCTCGGGTCCAACCTTGCCGGAAACCTCATCGAGCCCGTGAGCGGTTGCGGCGATGCTCTCAGCATGGGAGCGGAGAGCGTGGGCGAGCACCTGCTTGTCGCTCAGCCCCCGCGTAGCCCGCAGCGTCGACCGGAGCAGCGTGTCGACGACGCCAGCGAGCGTGTGCCTGATCACGCGGGTGAAGTCCTCAGCCGGCAACCCGGCCAGCGCTTCACGGGCCTGCCGGGCAAATGAATCCTTGGCCGATTCGAGGTCGGTGGATTGATCGCTCACGCCGTCACCGCCTGCCCCACGGCTTCCGTGTCGGCCTCAGCGGGGGTGGGCTGCGGCTTGGGCCTTGTGACCCCGCGCCGCCGCTCGGCGAACCAGGCGACGATCTCACGCCCGAAGTGCTTTGTCGCGAGGTCGAGGCGCTCGTGCTTCAGGTCCTGCTGTCGCCGCTCCAGTTCACCACGGCGCTCGAGTTCCTCGGCGTTCAGGAATCGCTGCTGAGCCGCCCTGAGGTTCGTGATCGAGCCGGAGATTATGTACTCAAGCCCCGCCTCACCGATCCGCTCGATGAGCGTGTCCAGGCAGAGCGGCGAGCCGGGGCGGACCCTCGCGAGGTCCGCGAGGTGCTCGGCGTCCCGACGCATGCCCGCCTCGGCGAGCTGCAGGGCATGTGCCCGCTCACGCTGGATCGGGTGCTCGGTCATCGTCACCGGACGGAGATCGTCGGCGATCATCCGGGCGAGCGCATCAGGTGTCAGCCGGACAAGCTTGCCCGCCCGGAACAGCCGCCGCAGCGCCTCGACGATCCGGGCCTGAGCGGTTGCCGTACCCTCACCGTGGCGCTTGTACCGTCCGGTGAGCCGTCCGAACAGGCGGCCCCATTCGGAGAGCTCCATGTCGCTGAATGCGTACTGCCCGCGCTTGCTCGGCATGAGCTGCAGGAAGACCTTGAGCACCGCCTCGCCGTTCTGGTAGTCGCCATCGGGATCGTTCACCAGGTGCTTTCGCACCGGCGCTACGGCGGTCTGTGACCCGCCTGCTTCGTGTTGGAGTGTTGCTGTCGTCATTGCTGTGATCTCCAGTTGGGGCGCGTCACCGCGGCCCATCGTGGTGGTGTCGCGGTCGACGATCGACCGCAGTTCGTGTCTCGAAATCATGCGTTTCCTCCGACTTGCATCCCCGTGATCTCGTCTAGCTCCTCATCGAGGCGCAGGGAAACACCGCCCGTGCCGTTCCGCAGCGCTGGCTGCTCGGGCGTCCAGTTGTTTTTGATCAGACTCGCGATCAGCCCTCCGAGACTTCTGTCAGCCGTTTCGAGGGCGTAGGCGATGAGCGCGTGCAGTTCGTCGGGGTTCCTCTTGTTGTGGAGGACCCAAATGCTCCCCAGCGTGAGCTGTTGATCCGTGATGATCGAGCCGGGCCATATCCGCTTGTCGGTCTGCGGATCGGTGGCTTCGTGGAGAATCCTTGCAGCGCGGTAGGCCTCTTCCTGATCGATCTCCGGCTGCGACCTGGGGTACACCGTCTGCTCGCTGCTGCTGCTGTTGAGAGGAAGGTCTTGAGTAAAGGGTCTTGACCTATAGGGATGGGATTCCGGCCCGGCGGAATCCGATTCCGGCTGCACGGAATCATGTTCCGGCTCGCTGGAATCTAGTTTCCGGCTACCCGGAATCTGGTTTCCGGCTTCCCGGAATTCAAACCCCTTCTTCCCGTAGCCCCGATCGATGATCCCAGCGTCTGAGAGTTCGCTGAGAGCCCGGTACGCGGCGCTCTTCTTGATCCCCGCGAGATCACACAGGCGATCAATGGCGATGTACCCCGAGTCGCTCTTGTTCTCCAAGCACCGACCCAGCACCGGGAGAATCGCCTTACCCGATGTGCTCAATCTCGCGTATACGCCGCTGTCGATGATCCAAGTTGGCACGCGCGCGAAAGGCATCATGGGATAGCCCTTCTCTCACCGCCGCGTGTGCGGTATGCTCTTCGCGTTGTCGTCGGGCGCTGTGCAGTTACCGCTGCCAGCCCCATTTCCAGCCTTCTCATTTGCGATGTCTCCTGCCGGGCGGTCGCCGCCGGGCGAGGCTGTTGTCGTGAAAACCCCGGGTGCCGCCGTTTCCGACGGGCCGGGGTGAAAGGTGTCTCAGACAGGTGCCGTCGCCGGTGCTGGCCTCGACGATTCAAACTCTGCGTTGATCTGCTCTTGGGCCTTATCCAGCTCGGAGTACCACATGGACAGCCGCTCTTCGGACAGAACACCCTGTTCCTTCAGGTCCTCGGCGATGGCCTTGAGCACGCCGACATATGGGCGCATCTCTTCGCAGAGAAACGCGAATGTGTCGGTAGCGAATTGTTCGAATGAGATCGCCGGGAGTCCCTGTAGCTGTCGAGCCGACAAGCTGAGTTGGAAGGCGAATTGCCCCTTCCGCCAGAACGATCCGAAGTCGTCATCTGGAACAGGATTGGCCTCGCCGTCAGCATGTAGCTCGTCGACGAAGTTCTCTGCCATCCACATATCCAACTCGTCACGGAACAATTCCAACCTCTCCCGTTCGCATTCGGTATCGAGGTAGGTTTCCCCGGCGAACCCGCTCAATATCAACCGGGCAAGATTGGCTCCGCCGGGTGAAGCTCTGCCGATGCTTTGGAAGTATCCAAAGCCGGGCTCGCCATCGAACATGAGCATGTTCTTGGACACCTGGGCGTGTAGAGGACGATGGCCTTCCAGCCATGCACCTACGGCATGTCCGGCCTCGTGATATGCAGTCCGAGTTGGATCCTCGTCTACCATGCTCATCAAAGCCGATTCGTAATCCGTCATTGTCGTACACCTTTCGAGTGTGTGGCCCGTGGGCCGGTTTGAGTTGAAACCCCGCGCGCCCCGGTGAGGGGCGGCGGAGTGGTCCGGCGGGAGTGGGGATGCGCCTTTGCCTAGCGCGCCGCCGGGGAGGAGGTCGGTCAGACCTTCATGCCGCGCGACCGGAGCTTGCGCACGGATGCGTGGTGGGGGGGCACCGTGGTGGTGGCCCTCGGTGTCGGCGAGCCGCTGCTGTCGGCTTTCCTCGCGGCCTCCGTGTTCGCACGGATGAACCGCCGGACGGCCTCGATGCTGGTGATCCATTGACCACCGACTCGAACAGCGTCCAGACGGATATCGTGCTCGCGGGTGGCCCATCGGAAGATCGTCGACCGAGAGGTGTTCGTCCCGATGCCCTGCTTCACGAGCATCTTCGGAACATCCACCATGCGGATCAGTGACTCGCCGCGTAGAGCGCAGTCTTCGGGGAGCAGGTCGGTATCGATTACGGGTGTGTGCATGTCGCACAATGTGCAACCCGTGCGCGTTAGCCGCTACGGCCACGAAAGTTCAACGGGCGATTCATCTGGTCATCGTGCAATGCATCGGGCAGTTCTCACGCGATAGCACGATGGAGAGACAGTCTTTCCACATTTTGTGCCTATCGCTTCATGGCCTTGGTGAGGTCGATACCGACTTCCTTGAGGTATTTTCTCACCTCGTCTACGACAAGCTGCTCTGAAGGGGTCAAGTCCAACTGAGACAACGCGATCCGTCGCAGGTCGGCGATGTTGAACTTTTCGCCCTTTTTGCGTCCTCGCAGACCGACCTGCCTGGTGACACTCCGAAGAACATCTTGGCAACAATCACCCGCTCGGCTTCGGAGTTCGGCGGAACTCAAGCCGTCCGGCGCGGGCATGGCGATCCGTTTGGCCGGGGTCAGCCCTGCCTCGTGCATCTGCTCGATGGTCGAGTCAACCGCTCGCCGGAGGCGGGTAGCCAAGACCCTGAGCCGATTTGGTGTATCCTCGGGCACGCCCACGGTGGGCAGTCGATTCTGAAGATCGCGCACGACACTGTGAACATTGTGCGCCTCGGCGTAGAGCGAGGTTTCCATAACCATCTGGTACTGATCGGCCCACCATGCAGGGGATCCTTCCGCTGTGGTCCGGTGCTTCCTGCTCGCGCGCCTGCAATGCATTTGGATGAAGGCGATCGAGTTTCCATTTCGCCCGATTGTGCTTTCAGCGCCATCGCGATCGCGCACCCGGAACTTCTCCACCGCATCGATTAGATCTCGGCTTGCTTTGCTCATGGCGAGCCGCTGTAGTTGGGGACGCCTGCCGTCAGGTTCGTAGATTTTGGAGTCGTGAGGGATGCACGAGTCCAGGACGCTTGCGAAGTCCTCGATCGCAGCAATGAGTTCGGGCACGATTCTGAGCCCCGCCTGCAGTCGCTCCTCGGCGGTCCGCTCATCTACAACTAAGTCGCTCTCTTCCCAATAGTTCTCAACGACCTCTTGTAGTGTCGTGAGCTTTGGGTGCTCTTGCTCCGTCTTGCTCGCCATGGTCCAACCCTTTCAGCCGGGGCGGTCAGCCGCGCGGGGGGTTGGACCCGCACGGCCGACCTTCAGCGGGGATCAGCCGCCTATACCCGGTCACCTGAGAATAACAGCACCGCCGCCGGTTCCCCCGCGGCGGGCCTCGGTTCATCGCTTCGATCTGGTGGATGCTCGGGATCGCTCCCATGCCTCGACATCATCCTGCAGCCAAGCCGGATGCTTGCCGGGCAGACGCATCGGTGCCGGGAACTTCCGCCGCGTCCACCATCGCCAGAGCGTTTGCCGGCTGATCTGGTAGCGCTGGCAGAGGTCATCGGATCGGAGCAGTACGGGGAGGTTCGCGGTGCTCATGCCGACACCCGCCCATCCTCGCGCGCCGCCCCGGCGACCTCGAAGCAGGTGCGGCCCTCATCGTCGGTCATCTCCCCGGCGATCAGGAGCAGTCGGTCTTCCATCTCGCGAGCTGCGATCAGGATGCCCTCGTGCTGGTTCGGTGCCCGCTCCGCCGCATCAGCGCAGTCCTCAAGCTTGCCCACCGTCAACCTCAACCGCGCCGCCTGGTAGAACGCCGTCGCCGCGATGCGCTGCTGCTCGGGGAAATCGGGGCTCTCCGCCGGCTCGATCGTGTCTTCGGTCTCCTCGTGCTCCACCAGTCTCCGCGGCCCGAAATCGCCCTTGGCCATACGGTACAGACGGTTCGCAATTTCGCCGGTCTCGTCGACCACGAACGCCACCGCGGCGTCCCGTTCCTCCTCGCCCGTCCGATACCGGAGATCGGACAGCACTTTGTAGAGTTCGATGGCGAGCTTGCGGCCCTCCTCGAAGATCTCGTGCTCCGTCTTCGGCTTGGCTTCAACCGCTACACTGTTTCCGTTCATCGTCATCTCAATACCCTTGAATCCGCCGGCGGTTGTGTTGCCCTCGGGTAGCGCGCCGCCGGCGGCTCTGCGCGCTGAGAGCGTGAATCATGCGGAGAGCGCCTGCGCGGCGATCCGCAGCATGGCTCCCATCTGGTCTGTGTAGTGCTCGGTCATCCGGTTGCTGGTGTGACCGGCGAGCATCCGAGCGGCGTCGATGCCGAGCGTCCTCGCCCATTCGTCGATGCGCAGGTGGCGAAGCTGGTGGGGGTTCCACCGCTCAACGCCGGCCCGGGCGCACGCCCGGTTCACCGCGTCGCGGTACTTCTCAACCGTCCAGGCCCGCTCGGGGTACTTGATCCTCGGATCACCTTCGGCGCTCACCTCGTGCCGCCGGGGCGTGGTGGCGATGGCCCTGTACCACCGCTTCGTATCGTCGGCGATCATGCCCTGGGTGAAGATCGGGGCGGCCACCGCGAGGGACCTGCTCAGGTGACGCTCGAGGATTTGCTGCCCCTCCTCGCCGATGAATATGTGCCGATCGATCTCCAGGTGGGCCGACTTGTGGTTCGCCGGGGTGAAGATCCAGACCGGCCCGGAGCGATCGATCTCGATCGGGCGCATCGTCAGGATCTCCGTGGGCCTCGCCCCGGTGTGGAGCTGGAGCCGGACGACATCGCCCACCGCCGGCGGGAGCTTGGCGAGCGTGGCCTCGACCTGAGCCCGGCTGATCCGGGCTTTGGGCTCCGTCCGCCTCACCCGTTTGTCGCCCCGGTCGACGCCCTCGGCCACCTTCAGCCGGGCGACGACATCCTCATCGATCAGACCGATGGCCGCGGCCACCTTGAACGCTGAGCGGGCCTTGTAGAACCGGCTGTTGATCGTCTGCCGGGAGAGCTTTCGAGCCCTCGCCCCTCGGTCCCGCTCCCGTTCCCGCTTGGCCGACTCGGCGAGCATGGCCTCCCGGACCATGGCCATATGCCGAGCCCGGAAGTCCGACGCCCGGAGCGAGCCGAACATCACGACCATCGTTTCGCATGCCCGCTGACACTCCCTGATGTGGTGGTCGGACCGGCCCTTGGTTTCGAGGTGGTCCAGGTACGCGCAGACCACCTGAGCCACCGTCACCGACGCATCGAGCATCCGGCCGGTGTCGCCGTCCGCGAGGACGAGCTGGGCGTTGTAGTGGGCGAGCGCCGCCGCGGCCTCCGGGGAGCCGAACTTGCCCAGGTAGATCGTCTTCCCTCGGAAGTAGATCACCGCCTGCCCGGATGCCTTGTGGAGCCGGGCGGTCAGTTTGGAGCGTCTGCGGGTTGTTGCCATGGTCAGCGTACCTCCGAGTTCAAAACCGGTACGGGACCGGTATGACCATCAGAGCTGCGCCGACCTGCTGTCGGGTACGCTGCTAAGTGCAGCGTTCAGCACGAGTTATCTAGTGGAGCCGATCGGGATCGAACCGACGACCTCTTGCATGCCATGCAAGCGCTCTCCCAGCTGAGCTAC